>DATCWZ010000304.1:0-3213 GCA_036566065.1 Streptomyces sp.
TCTGCGGGGATCCGCCGCAGCCGGGGACGAGCAGGAGGACGCCGAGCACGCCGGTCGACACGGCTGTGCCCCACGCCGTACGGCGCCGGACCACGGGTGGCTCCTTCCTTGCAGGTGGCTGTACCCCGCCCATCACGTACGGGGATGGGCGGGGTGGTTCCGGGTCCGGCTCAGGTGCAACTGTCCACTCGGATGGAAGCCTCGTTGTTGCGCAGGCCGCTGGTCAGGTTGCCCGCGTGCCCCGCGTGGAGCCAGTTCGCGTCTCCTCTGAAGCTGGTGGAGTAGAAGGTGGCGACGTGACAGTTGGTGGTGTTGTTGCCCATGGACGCGGCGTTGTTGCGTACCACCTGCCCGGCGCCCGACGAGCCCGTGCCGTGGTCCGCGAACTTGTTGCCCGCCAGGTCCGCGTCCGAGGTCCGCGTCGGTGTCCAGCTCGCGTTGTCCAGATTGGGGCTGTAGTAGAGGCACATATAGGTGCCG
This sequence comes from Streptomyces sp., assembly GCA_036566065.1. GTDB lineage: Bacteria > Actinomycetota > Actinomycetes > Streptomycetales > Streptomycetaceae > Streptomyces. The sequence continues at coordinate 481 of DATCWZ010000304.1, forward strand.
CAGGGCTGCCAGAACGACGACCAGGTGTCGATGTTCGTCGATGTCGCTCCGGCCGTGGGCGCGAGTGCGAAGGCGCCGGCGCTGATCGCGGCGACCGCGGCCGATACCGCTGTGGCCCTCTTCAGGGAGATGGCCCGTAACACGTTCATCCGTGGCTCCTTGTGGTTCGGGACGGCCGGCGGAACGTGTACGTCCGCTGCCGCGATGGACTGCGGGAGCCCCGCGCCGGAAAGCGGACCGGCACACACCGGTCCGTACAAGGCCGGATAGGGGCTTCCGCCCGGGGTGGCCAATGACCAACCTCGACGGTGTTGCGTGTCCATGGTCGGGACCCGGCCGGAGGACCGCGATGGTTTCGGTTCTGACCGAACCGTGACGGACGGGGAATCCGGTACGAGGGGGACGGATGCTGAGTGTGCGCTTCACGCCCGAGGACCTTCTGGGGGTGACGTTCGCGACCGGCCCCGCGCCGCTGATGGAGCTGGCGCTGATGGTCGCGATGGTCCAGCGGAGTGTCTCGCCGGTCTTCGACCGGCGGCAGCGCGAGATGCGGGCTGGCTTTCCGCGGGAGGCGCGTCGTCTGCTGGAGCTGGTGCCGCCGACGGCGACGGGCCCGATGTTCCTCGACCCGGTGAGCCGGGGGATCGAGGACGGACTCGATGCGGTGATGGCCTCTCCCGCTCACACGGTCCGCTCGGAGCTGAGCCGGGTGTGCCGGACGGTCCGCCCGGTCACCCCCTGGGTCCGCCGGCTCGCCGACGGGGACAAGGAGATACGGAAGGAACTGGAGCAGGCCGTCCGGGCGGGCCACGACCACTTCGTGACACCGGTGTGGGGCGGGATCCGGTCCGGGTTCGACGCAGAGCGGGCCTGGCGCGGCCGGATCCTCGCCGAGCACGGCATCCGTGCCACCCTGGCCGGACTGGCTCCGGGCGGGCACTGGGAGGGGACGACGCTGGTTTTCGACTGCCAGAAGCACGGCGAGGTCACCCTCATGGGACACGGCCTCGTACTGATGCCGTCGGTCATGTGGGAGGGCCCGCCCCTGGTTGCCGTACACGAGGACGAGCCGAGCATCCTCGTCTATCCGGCCATGACGCCGTTCCCGCTGCTCGACGGGCGGACCGGAGGCGATCCCCTGAGCGCCCTGCTGGGGCGTACCAGGGCGGCGGCCCTCGGCCTGCTCACCCAGCAGCTCACCACCACGGACATCGCCCGGGAACTGGACATCAGCAAGTCATCGGCGTCCGAACACGCGAAGGCCCTCCGGGACGCGCGCCTGATCGTCACCCAGCGCGAAGGCAGGGCCGTCTGGCATTCGTGCACCCCGCTGGGTCTTGACCTGCTCACCGGCGCGGGCTGATCCGCCGTTATGCCTGCTGGGTGTCCGGGGGTGGCTGGGGGGCGCCGGGGAGGCGGATCGTGGCCTCGGTGCCCGGGCCGTCGGTGGCCGGGCGCAGGGCGATCTCGCCGCCCGCCTGCTGGACCGTGCGGGCCACGATGGACAGGCCGAGGCCGGAACCGGGGAGCTGGCGGGCCGACGAGGAGCGCCAGAAGCGTTCGAACACGTGCGGCAGGTCCTCGGCGGGGATGCCGGGACCGTGGTCCCGTACCGTCAGCTCGCCCCGGTCCAGGGTCACCTCGATGCTGCCGCCGGGCGGGCTGAACTTCACCGCGTTGTCCAGGACGTTGACCACCGCCCGTTCCAGCGCGGCCGGTTCGGCGCGTACGTACCAGGGCCGCAGGTCGGCCGTGAAGGTCAGCTCCGGGCCGCGCAGCTTCGCCCGGCGCAGGGCGGTGTGCGTGATGTCGTGCAGGGCGACGACCTGGAGGGGGCCGGGGTGCGCGGCGTCGGGGCGGGCCAGTTCCTGGAGGTCGCCGATGAGCGCGGCCAGTTCGGTCATCTGCGCCTTGACCGAGGCCATCAGCGCCCTGCGGTCGTCGGGCGGGATGGCCCGGCCCGTCTCGTCGCTGCGGGCGAGCAGTTCGATGTTCGTACGCAGCGAGGTGAGCGGGGTCCGCAGCTCGTGCCCGGCGTCCGCGATGAGCCGGGACTGGCGGTCGCGGGAGGTGGCGAGCGATTCGGTCATGGAGTTGAAGGAGCGGGACAGCCGGGCGATCTCGTCCTCGCCCTCGACGGGGATCTTGACGGTGAGGTCGTCGGTACGGGCGACGTGCTCGACGGCTTGGGTCAGTTTGTCGACGGGCCGCAGTCCGGTCCGGGCGATCCACCACCCGGCCGCACCGGCGCCGACGACACCGATGCCGGACACCAGCAGCAGGACCCAGGCCAGCCTGGACAGCGGTCCGGTGACCTCGCTGACCGGCCGGGCCACGGAGACCGCGTAGATCTCGCCCGACGGGCGGAGCTGCACCGGGTAGGTGTAGACCCGCATCTCCCTGCCGCCGTCGTCGGTGGCCGAATGCAGGGTCTCGCTGCGCTCGCCGGCCGCGACGGCGAGGTCAGCGTCCGTCGGCTGGATCTTGGTCGTGCCGGGGCCGACGCAGACGTTGCCCGCGGAGTCGATGAGCTGGAGGGTGTACGAGCCCGGCGGCTGCCGCGGCCCGTTGCTCGCGCCCCGGCAGCCGGCCAGCAGCTCGGTGACGTACGCCCGGTCGACGGCCGGTGAGTTGCGCAGCGAGCTGTCGAGCTGATGCTCCAGTTGCTGGCGGGTCACGAACCAGCAGGCCACCGCGACCGCAGCGACCGCCAGCGCCACGGCGGCGGCGACC
>DATCWZ010000730.1:0-2152 GCA_036566065.1 Streptomyces sp.
CGTGCGCATGTGTTCCACTCCTGGTCCGCCCAGGGCCTCATCGACCCGATCGCCGTCGCGGGCGCCGAAGGCGCGTACTTCTGGGACTACGACGGCAACCGCTACCTCGACTTCTCCAGCGGCCTCGTCTTCACCAACATCGGCTACAAGCATCCCGCCGTCGTCGCGGCCATCCAGGAGCAGGCGGCCACACTCGCCACCTTCGCCCCCGCGTTCGCGGTCGAGGCACGCTCGGAGGCCGCACGCCTCATCGCCGAGCGCACGCCCGGCGACCTGGACAAGATCTTCTTCACCAACGGCGGCGCCGAGGCCAACGAGAACGCCGTCCGCATGGCCCGGCTGCACACCGGGCGCCACAAGGTGCTCTCGGCGTACCGCTCGTACCACGGCGCCACCTCCACCGCGATCAACCTCACCGGCGACCCGCGCCGCTGGGCGTCCGACAACGGCTCGGCCGGTGTCGTCCACTTCTGGGCGCCCTACCTCTACCGCTCGCAGTTCTACGCGCGGACCGAGGCCGAGGAGTGCGCCCGCGCCCTCCAGCACCTTGAGGACACCCTCGCCTTCGAGGGCCCGACCACCGTCGCCGCGGTCATCCTGGAGTCCATCCCCGGCACGGCGGGCATCATGACGCCGCCGCCCGGCTATCTCGCGGGCGTCCGCGAGATCTGCGACCGGCACGGCATCGTGTTCATCCTCGACGAGGTGATGACCGGCTTCGGCCGCACCGGCACCTGGTTCGCCGCCGAACACCACGGCGTCGTACCCGACCTGATGACGTTCGCGAAGGGCGTCAACTCCGGTTACGTACCGCTCGGCGGCGTCGCGATCAGCGCCGAGATCGCCGACACCTTCTCCACCCGCGTCTACCCCGGCGGGCTCACCTACTCCGGCCATCCGCTGGCCTGCGCCGCGGCCGTCGCCACGATCAAGGTGATGGAGGAGGAGAAGGTCGTCGAGAGCGCCGCCCTCATCGGCGAGCGCGTCCTCGGTCCAGGACTGCGCGCGCTCGCCGAGCGCCACCCGTCGGTCGGCGAGGTCCGCGGCCTCGGCGCCTTCTGGGCCCTGGAGCTGGTCCGTGACAAGGAGACGCGCGAGCCGCTCGTCCCGTACAACGCCAAGGGCGAGGACAACGCCCCGATGGCGGCCTTCGGCGCGTTCTGCAAGAAGAACGGCCTCTGGCCGTTCATCAACATGAACCGCACCCACGTCGTGCCCGCCTGCAACATCACCGAGGCCGAAGCGCAGGAGGGTCTCGCCGTCCTGGACAAGGCTCTGTCGGTCGCCGACGAGCACACCGCGTAACCCGCCCCGCACCCTGTGATCACCCCTCTCCTGCCCGGATCCGGGCACGGCGTCGCTGGGATTAAGGTGACGGAAACGGAGAACAGGGGAGGGGTCGTCATGGGTGCGAGCGGAGGTGTGACCCGCAGTACGCTGCGGCAGCAGATCGCCGACGCACTGCGTGACGAGGTGCTCGCGGGGCGTTTGCAGCCGGGCCGGGAATTCACCGTCAAGCAGATCGCCGAGCAGTACGGGGTGTCCGCGACGCCGGTACGCGAGGCGCTGTTCGACCTCTCCGCGCAGGGCCTGCTCGATTCCGACCAGCACCGCGGCTTCCGGGTGCGGGAGTTCACCGTCGCCGACTACCGGTCGATGGTGGAGGCGCGGGCCCTGGTCACCGACGGAGTGTTCCGCGCGATATTCCACGGGCCCGACCCGGCCGAGGCCAGGCTGGCCCCCTACCGCGACGCGCTCGTCTCCGTACGCCGCAGGGGCGAGGAGGCGGCGCGGGCGGCGCGCTGCGGCGACCTCGACATCCTCATCGGGTACGACCTCCGGTTCTGGCGGGAGCTCGGCGCGATCGTCGCCAACACGTACATCACCGACTTCCTGCACCGGCTGCGGGTCCAGGCATGGGTGTTCGCCGTGCCGTATCTGCGCGGGGACGCCGAGGTGCGGGACTGGCTGTGGCACGGCCATCCGGAACTCGTCGCGGCGGTCACGGCCGCCGACGCCGACGCGGTACGCGCCGTGCTGGACGCCCACTACGCGCACGGCGTGAAGTGGGCCGACCGGCTGGCGGCGGGCGACCCCCCGCACCCGGGTCACGGCGACGGCTGACCGCACCCCGGCCATGCACCGACCGTGT
>DATCWZ010000562.1:0-2558 GCA_036566065.1 Streptomyces sp.
ATGTGGCCGGCCGCCGCGATAATGGTGCGCTCGCCGCAGCGCGAGCAGAAGCGGTGCAGCCGCTGCCAGTTCTCCAGGGCCACGGCGTGCACCAGCAGCCCGGCGTCCCGGGGACCGAGGAGCAGCCCGGCCTCGCGCAGACCGGCGGGCCGGGCGGACTGGTCCATGCGGCCCGGCAGGGAGTCCTTCTGGAGGGCGAAGTAACGGACACCGTCCGCGTCGGTGCCCAGGAAGTAGCGGTGAGTCTGGGTGAACGGAGCCTCGAACGCGGGGGTCATGACAAGCCCGGTGCCGCCGTCGGCCGTGTCGTCGATCAGCGCCTGGCCGCCCGAGACGACGAAGACCCTGGTCGTCGGGTGACTCCAGGCAGCGGCGAGCCAGGCCTCGTCGAGCCGGTGATGCGCGGAGCGGTCGATGCCGCTGGGCGCGGTGAGACCGATCGGGCGGTCTGCGGTGGCGTTGTCGAAGGTGCTCACTAGTGCTTCCTACTCCCCGGGGGCGGTACGGGTGTTCAGAGGGGTTCAGCGGAGTGCCGCGGCCAGCTCACCCCACAGATGGGCAGCCGCCTCCGCACCCTTGACGAGGAGGCCGAGCTCGACCTTCTCGTTGGGCGCGTGCCAGCCGTCGGACGGTACGGAGATGCCGAGGAAGAGGACTGGTGCGCCGAGTACGTCCCGCAGGTCGGCGGCGGGGCCCGAGCCTCCCTCGCGGGTGAAGAGGATCTTCTGCCCGAACGCCTTCCCCATGGCACGGGCCACCGCCTGGAGGGCCGGGTGGTCCAGGGGGGTCAGGCACGGGCGGGTCGCCGGGGCGAAGGTGATCCGGTGCCGGATGCCGGGCGGGATCTGGGCCTCGGCCCACTTGCGGACAGCCCGCTCGACGCGGTCCGGGTCCTGCCCTTCGACCAGCCGGAAGCTGAGCTTCACCATGGCGGAGGCCGGGATGATGGTCTTGGCGCCTTCGCCCTGGTAGCCGCCGCCGATGCCGTTGACCTCGGCGGTGGGGCGGGCCCAGATCCGCTCCAGCGTCGAGTAACCGCCCTCGCCCGCCGTGGCCCGCGATGAAGCGGTCCGCAGCCAGGTGGCCTCGTCGAAGGGCAGTTCGGCGAACAGGGCACGCTCGGCGTCGGTGAGTTCGGCCACGCCGTCGTAGAAACCGGGGACCGTCACCCGGCCGTCCGTGTCGTGCAGCCCGGCGACGAGCCGCGCCACGGCGGTCGCCGGGTTGGGCACCGCACCGCCGAACGAACCGGAGTGGATGTCCTGGTCGGGACCGAACAGTTCGATCTCGCACTCCGCGAGGCCGCGCATCCCGGTGCAGACGGTCGGCGTCTTCTCGTCCCACATGCCCGTGTCGGAAACGATCACGGCGTCGGCCGCCAGCCGCCCGGCCCGCTGCTCGATCAGGGCCCTGAAGTGCGGGGAGCCGGACTCCTCCTCGCCCTCGACGAGCAGCTTGAGGTGTACGGCAGGGGTGGTGCGGCCGGTGGCGGCGAGGTGGGCCCGGATGCCGAGTGTGTGGAAGAACACCTGGCCCTTGTCGTCCGCCGCGCCGCGTCCGTACATCCTGTCGTCGCGGATCACCGGCTCGAACGGGTCGGTGTGCCAGCCGTCCTCGCGGGCGGCGGGCTGCACGTCATGGTGGCCGTAGACGAGGACGGTCGGTGCGTCCGGGTCGTCGCAGGGCCACTCGGCGAAGACCGCGGGAGCGCCGGGCGTCTGCCAGATCTCGGTGACCGGGAATCCGGTCTCGGCGAGCTTCGCGGACAGCCACTCGGCACTGCGGCGTATGTCCCCGCCGTGCTCCGGCTGAGCGGACACGGACGGGATGCGCAGCCACTCGGCGAGGTCGTCGATAAAGGCTGTGCGGTGCTGTTCGATGTACGTATGGACTGCGCTGTCCGGGGTGTCGCTCATGTTCCTGAGCCTATAGGCCATCCGGGGGTGGCTCGTCCAGCAGCAGCCGTTCCAGTTCCGCCCGGCCCGGCAGCCGGGCGGGGCGGGCGGTCTCGCCGCTGCGTACGTAGAGGAATGTGGCGGTCACCGCGGTGAGCGGCAGATCGTGCAGCTCGGCCCAGGCCAGCCGGTAGACGGCCAACTGGAGCGGGTCGGCCGTGCGGTGCCGGCTGGTCTTCCAGTCGACGATCTCGTAGGTGTCGCCCGTGCGGTAGACGGCGTCGATCCTGCCCCGGATCACCCGGCCCGCGAGGGTGATCTGGAACGGGGTCTCGACGCGGTACGGGGTGCGCCGGGCGTATGCCGTGCGTTCGAACGCTTCCTTCAGCTCCGCGAGGTCGTGCTCGTCGGCGATCTCCGTGTCGCTCGCCGAGGCTCCGGGGAGTTCGTCGGGGCCGAGCATGGGCAGCGGGAGCTCCTCGAACCGGGACTCGACCCAGGCGTGGAAGCGGGTGCCCCGGCGGGCCGCCGGCTGCGGCGGGCGGGGCATGGGGCGGGCCAGGTCCCGGGCGAACCCGTCGGGATCGTCGGCGAGGCGGAGCAACTGGGTCGCGGAGAGCGATGCCGGTACGAGGACGTCGCGCACGGTGGCACGGGCCCGGC
>DATCWZ010000420.1:0-3234 GCA_036566065.1 Streptomyces sp.
TGGGCGGACACCCGGCGCGCCACCGCCTGCTGTGCGTACGTCTGCTGACCCGGCGTCAGCCCGCCGGGCCCCGGCCGCCCCGCACCCTGCCAGTCGCCGTAGCGCTGCTGCGGGCCGGTTCCCCAGCCGCCGCCCGGCTCATGCTGCTCGGGGTGCCCTCCGCGTACCTGCGGAACGTCATGAAAGGGGACATGCCCGTCCCCGGGGGGCGGTGCCGCGGGGGTGCGTCTGCGCCGCCCGTCGCCAGGACCCGGAGCGGCCTCGGTCTCGGGCCCCTTCGACTGGGTGCCCTTTCGACTGTGTCGTCCCACGCCCCGGATCAGCTCCCGCCGCAATCGTCGAGCAGTTCCCGGAACGCCTGAGCGACCGTCTCCGGGTACTCCATCATCGCCACGTGCCCGGCTTCGGGCAGTGTCAGCAGTCGCGAATCGCGGAAGGCCGCGGACGCCCTGCGTGCCATCCGGTACGAGACGAGCTGGTCCCGTCCGCCGTACACCAGGAGGGTCGGTGCGAGCACCCTCTCGGCCTGGCGCCACAGCCCGTGCTGCCCGCCCAGTGTGTAGGCATCGACGATGCCACGTGCCGAGCGTGCCATGGCGTCCCAGAAGTACGGGAGTTCCAGTCGTCGCTCCATCTCGGCCACCGCATGACGGAAGGCTTCGTCGGAGATCCGCGCCGGATCGCCGTAACAGAGTCCCATGACTCCGCGGGTGCGCTGTTCGGCGGTCCAGCGCCGGGTGAGCCCGGCGAACAGGGCGGCGACGCCCGGGAGTGCGAGCAGCGCCGTCGGCACGGCGGGCCGCTGCACCCGGAACTCGGGCAGCGCGGGGGAAATGAGCGTCAGGGTACGCACCAGGTCGGGGCGGACCGCCGCGATCCGGGTGGCAACCGAGCCGCCCAGGGAATTACCGAAAAGGTGGACGGGCCCGCGCCGCTCCGCGTCCAGGAGTCTGATCACCGCGCGGGCGTGCCCGGTGACGGAGTAATTGCCGTCGTCCGGCGGCGGGGAGTCCCCGAAGCCGGGCAGATCGACCGCCTCGCCGTCGACCGCGCCCACCAGCAGCGGCATCAGCGCCGACCAGTTCTGCGAGGAGCCGCCGAGTCCGTGCACATACAGCGCGGGAGGAAGTCCGGTTCGGGCGGGCGGTCTGCCGCGGAGGGTCAGGGTGAGTCCGGGGAGCGCGACGAAGCGCAGCCGCTCACCTTCCGCGACCCTGACGGCACTTACCGTGGGCGCCACCGCCGCGGCGGCGGCGCGGGTACCGGGCAGCTCGGTCGAAGACATGCGGGCAATGTTACGAGACGATCACGCAATGATTCATGTGTTCGCCATCACAGGCCGCATCGCGGCACCGGACGGTTGCTCCTAGGCTTCAAGGGAGGGAAGGAGTCGTCATGACGGTCGACCCGAGCGAGCCGGACACCTTCGAGGACGTGCAGCCGGAGGAGCCGGGCGACGAAGCCCAGGAAGCCGACGCCGCGGAAGAGCACGCGGGCATCGGGGAAGAACGCGATGAGCCGCTGACCGACGTCGACCGGAACGCCGCGAACGAGGCGGATGCGGCGGAACAAGCACGTGTTGTCGCACAAGATGACGACGATTACCGGTAATACATCCCGATTTGCGGCGGAGTCCGGCATACCTGTGGCTACCGCCACCCTCCGGTCCGTGAAATTCTGCGTCCGCGCCGCGCATACCCGGGTTACCCAAAAGTACGATGGCTGCACGGCGCAGCGTGCACAGAACGAGCGTGCACAGAACGGCTGTGTTCGATCACAACTTTGGGAGGCGGCGTGACAGCCATCGAGCAGACAGAGGCAGCGCGCCCGCGAGGGACACGCCTGCCCCGCCGCGCCCGACGCAATCAGCTGCTGGGCGCCGCGCAGGAGGTCTTTGTCGCACAGGGGTACCACTCCGCCGCCATGGACGACATCGCGGAACGGGCCGGTGTCAGCAAGCCCGTGCTCTACCAGCACTTCCCGGGCAAGCTGGAGCTCTACCTTGCCCTGCTCGACCAGCACTGCGAGGCACTGCTCCAGGCCGTACGTACGGCCCTGGCGTCGACGACGGACAACAAGCTGCGCGTCGAGGCGACGATGGATGCCTATTTCGCGTACGTCGAGGACGAGGGCGGCGCCTTCCGGCTGGTCTTCGAGTCCGACCTGACCAATGAGCCCGCCGTACGCGAACGGGTCGACCGGGTGTCGCTGCAGTGCGCCGAGGCGATCTCCGATGTCATCGCGGGTGACACGGGCCTGTCCAAGGACGAGTCGATGCTGCTCGCGGTCGGCCTGGGCGGTGTGTCCCAGGTGGTGGCCCGGTACTGGCTGTCCAGCCATTCCCGTATCCCGCGCGACACGGCTGTGCAGCTTCTGACCTCGCTCGCCTGGCGCGGCATCGCCGGGTTCCCGCTGCACGGCATCGACCAGCACTGACCCCCCGGAGCCCGGCGGCGGTGTTCGCTGCGGGCGTTGCCGGTCGGCCCCTGTTCGCCCCTCGCGTCCGGATACTGTGTGCTGCGTACGGCGCGGCGACCGCGCACAGAAGGACCGTCGGAGGGACATAGCCGTGGAGGTCAAGATCGGGGTACAGCACACGCCCCGGGAGATCGTTCTGGAGAGCGGGCTTTCCGCCGAGGACGTCGAGAGCGCGGTCGGTGACGCGCTCAGCGGCAAGGCGCGGCTGCTCAGCCTCACGGACGACAAGGGCCGCAAGGTTCTGGTACCGGCCGACCGGATCGCGTACGTGGAGATCGCCGAGTCCAGCACCCGGCGTGTGGGGTTCGGCGCGCTGTAGACGGCGCGACGCGACGACAGCGGAAGCGGCCCGGCGGCATTCCTGCCGGGCCGTTTCCGTATGCCCGGGGCTGCTTCCGCCGCCCCGTGGCGACCGGACGGTCACCGCAGGATTGCGTTCCGTGGGCTCCGGGTAATACCGCCTACGACCGTTGTGCCCGGCCGCGACCACGCGAGGTGACTCTGTGTTCTGGGTATCCGCCGGCTCCGTCGTACTCGGACTCGTCCTGGCCCGACTCGCACTGCGCGTGCTGTCCGGCCGCCTGCCGTACCGGCGCACGGTCTTCGTGAGCGGCGCTCTGGGTGCCCTGTTCGGGGCGGCCCTCACGCACTCGGCGCTGGGTTCCGGCGGTGTCCTGCCGACGCTGACGGGCGCGGTGCTGGTCTCGGCGGTGGCGCTGTCCCTGCTGATCCGGCCCCGCCGCGGCGGCCCCGTCC
>DATCWZ010000604.1:0-4634 GCA_036566065.1 Streptomyces sp.
GCGTAAGGCGCCACCACTTCCGCGGCGTGCTGCGCGCTGTCCTTCGCCGAGTAGGTTGCGGCGCGCACGCTGTCGATGCGGGTCACGGGATCCTCCTCCTTGGTGGCGGGTTGGTACTCCGCCTGTCCACCCATTTCGAGATCATGCCTGCCGTGGCCCCGAGCGGCATGGCGGGACGGGCATACGGGTCATGCGTGGCATTCTCCGGGCCATACGGTGTGAGGGGAGCGCTGCCGATGACGATGCGGGTTCCCCGGCGGTAGCCGGATGCCGGAGGGGCACTGCGTGCGAGGATCGGTGGACTCCAGTGAGTGATGACGGAAGGCAGACCGTGGCCGAGCAGCTTTACGCCACCCTGAAGACCAGCCAGGGCTCGATCGAGGTCCGGCTCCTGCCGGACTACGCGCCCAGGACGGTCAGGAACTTTGTCGAGCTCGCCAGGGGCGAGCGCGAGTGGACCAACCCGGTGACGGGCGAGAGGTCCACCGACAAGCTGTACGACGGCACCGTCTTCCACCGCGTCATCAGTGGCTTCATGATCCAGGGCGGTGACCCGCTGGGGAACGGCACGGGCGGTCCCGGATACAAGTTCGCCGACGAGTTCCACCCGGATCTCGGTTTCAACAAGCCGTACCTGCTGGCGATGGCCAACGCCGGCCCCGGGACGAACGGCTCGCAGTTCTTTCTCACGGTGTCGACGACGGCATGGCTGACCGGTAAGCACACCATCTTCGGCGAGGTCACCGACGAGGCGAGCAGGAAGACCGTGGACGCCATCGCCGCCACCCCGGCCAACCCGCGCACCAACCGCCCGCTGCGGGATGTCGTTCTCGAGTCGGTCGTCATCGAGACCCGCTGAGACCCGCTGATGCGCGGTCGCTCCAGGAACCAACCGCCCTGCTCGTCCGTTCGTCCGTACTGTTACCCAGCGGACGAGTGAGGGGGCAGGAGACCCATGGACCAGCAGCCGCCGCAGTCGCCGGAAGGCGGGGAGCGGGCCGCGCCGGCGGGCGAGCCGCCCACGTGCTACCGGCATCCGGACCGGGAGACGGGGATCCGGTGCGTGCGCTGCGAGCGCCCCATCTGTACCGACTGCATGATCAGCGCCTCGGTCGGCTTCCAGTGCCCGGACTGCGTCCGCGGGCGCTCGGGTACGGGGCATCACCCCGCCGCGAGCCGGCCGCGCACCGTGGCGGGCGGCAGTGTCGCGTCGGACCCCCGGCTGATCACCAAGATCCTGCTGGGGATCAATCTCGCGGTCTTCATCGCGGTGTGGGCCACCGGCCGGAACAATTCCGGACTGCTGGATGATCTGCTGCTGTTCGGCCGGGCCCACACCTCCGACCACGCGGCCGGTTTGCAGGGCGTCGCGGAAGGGCAGTGGTACCGGCTGCTGACCTCGATGTTCCTGCACCTGGAGGTGTGGCACATCGGCTTCAACATGCTGGGGCTGTGGTGGCTGGGCGGCCCGCTGGAAGCCGCGCTGGGGCGGGTCCGGTATCTCGCGCTGTATCTGCTGTCCGGGCTCGCGGGCAGCGCCCTCACCTACTGGATTGCCGCACCGGGCCAGGGCTCACTCGGTGCCTCCGGTGCGATCTTCGGACTGCTGGGCGCCACCGCCGTACTGATGCGGCGCATGAACTACGATATGCGGCCGGTCATCGCGCTCCTGGTGATCAACCTGATCATCACGTTCAACCCGTGGGGCAGGATCGCCTGGCAGGCGCATCTGGGCGGACTCGTCGCGGGCGTCCTGATCGGGATCGCCATGGTGCACGCTCCCCGTGCGCACCGGAATCTTGTGCAGTACGGCGCTTGCGCGCTGGTCCTGGCGATCGTCCTCGTGATCGTTTTTGCCCGGACCGCAGTGCTTACCTGAGCGGAATGTGTTGCTCCAACTCCGCCGGTTGTCCACAGTGGGGGCCGGATTGTGTGTACCGGATCTTGTGTACGACGTACATGCGTGCCCCTTGTCGCTGAGCTGGGTTTTTCCAGTCAGGACAAGGGGCGCACCCTCCCGCGATGCGAGAGGGTGCGGTCATACCGGCGTCAACTTCGAGAGAAGTTATCCACAGATCGTCTGACCTTTCCCACACCTGTGGATAACACTGTGGGTAACTTCAGGGCAGGGCTTGACCGACCGGAGTCGCCAGGGCATGCGGGAGCGCGCCGTGCGGGACGGCGAAGGTGGTCGGTGCAGCCGGTGCGCTGGGGTGGTCGGCGTTACTTCCACTGAGTGGAGACGCCGAAGCCGCCGGCGATGAAGCCGAAGCCGACGACGATGTTCCAGTTGCCCAGGAAGCCGACCGGCAGGTCACCCTCGGTCACGTAGAACACCACGATCCAGGCGAGCCCGATCAGGAAGAACGCCAGCATCAGCGGCGCCACCCAACTCCGGCTCGTCAGCCTTATGGCGTTCGACTGCTTCGCCGGAGGCGGCGTGAAGTCGGCTTTCTTGCGGATACGTGACTTCGGCACGAGGCACTCTCCTGTCGATGCGCTGCCTGGCCGCGCAGGGATCTGTGGCGGGCGCCGGGGCGTGGCGCGAGGGGGAATGCTGCCTCCCCGGGGCGTCCGTTAGCGTAGTGCTTCCCCGGCACCTGAGGAGATAAGGGTACGTTGAGCAATTCCGCCGACTCTACGGGAGGGCCGGTCCGCCACCCCTACCGCGGGCCGGTCCGGGTGCTCACCGCGGCTGTCTTCGCCCTGGCCGGACTGATCTTCGTGACCAGCGCCAACACGGCGAAGGGTACCGACATCCGCACGGATTCCTCGCTGCTGAAGCTCTCCGATCTCATCCAGGAGCGCAGCGACAAGAATGCCGGGCTGGATGAATCGACCTCGTCCCTCCGGCAGGACATCGACGCGCTCGCCCAGCGCGACGACGGGAGCACCAAGGCGCAGGACGCCAGGCTCAAGGCGCTGGAGGACGCCGCGGGCACCACGGAGATCACGGGCCGCTCCGTCTCCGTAACGCTCAACGACGCCCCGCCCGATGCCACCGCCAACCCCGGCTACCCCGAACCGCAGCCCAATGACCTGGTCATCCATCAGCAGGATCTGCAGGCCGTCGTCAACGCGCTGTGGCAGGGCGGAGCCCGGGGCATCCGGGTGATGGACCAGCGGCTGATCTCCACGAGCGCGGTCCGCTGCGTCGGCAACACGCTGATCCTGCAGGGCCGCGTCTACTCACCGCCGTACAAGGTGACCGCGGTGGGTGACCCGGGGAAGCTCAAGCAGGCACTCAGCGATTCGACGGCGATCCAGAACTACCGGCTCTATGTGAAGGCGTACGGGCTGGGCTGGAAGGTCGACGAGGACGACAAGGTGACGCTTCCCGGGTACTCGGCGACCGTGGATCTCCACTACGCGCAGCCCGTGGAGTAGCCCCCGCGAGCTTTCCACAGGTGACCCATGTCCGGGCCCCGGCCCTTTAGTCTGGGTGCCGTACCGAATGGAGGAGACAGCATGTACGGCTGGATCTGGCGGCATCTGCCCGGCAACGTGTGGGTGCGGGCGGCGATTTGCCTGGTGCTGGTCCTGGCCGTTGTCTACACACTCTTCCAGTACGTCTTCCCCTGGGCCGAGCCACTGCTCCCGTTCGGTGATGTCACGGTGGACGGCCAAGGCACCAGCGGAGCGGGGACCGGCCAGTGAGCACACGCATTCTCGTCGTCGACAACTACGACAGCTTTGTCTTCAACCTCGTGCAGTACCTCTACCAACTGGGCGCCGAGTGCGAGGTGGTGCGCAACGACGAGGTGACCACGGCGCACGCCCAGGACGGCTTCGACGGCGTCCTTCTGTCGCCCGGGCCCGGCACGCCCGAGGAAGCGGGTGTCTGCGTCGACATGGTCCGCCACTGCGCGGACACCGGGGTGCCGGTCTTCGGCGTCTGCCTGGGCATGCAGTCGATGGCCGTCGCGTACGGCGGCGTGGTGGACCGCGCCCCGGAGCTGTTGCACGGCAAGACCTCAGAGGTGACGCATGACGGCGGAGGCGTCTTCGCCGGTCTGCCGTCCCCGTTCACCGCGACGCGCTATCACTCGCTGGCCGCCGAGCCGGACACCGTACCGCCGGAGCTGGAGGTCACTGCCCGTACGGCCGACGGCATCATCATGGGCCTGCGCCATCGCGAACTCGCGGTGGAGGGTGTGCAGTTCCACCCGGAGTCGGTGCTCACGGAGCACGGCCACCTGATGCTCGCCAACTGGCTGGAGCGGTGCGGCGACGCGGGGGCCGTCGCGCGGTCGGCGGGGCTCGCGCCGGTGGTGGGCAAGGCCGTCGCGTGACCGGGCTCGGCCCCGAGCCGGACGCCGGGCAGAACGGCCCGTACGCGCGGGGAGCATACGAGGCCGACGGCGCGTTCGAGGCTGCGGTCGGCCAGCTCGCGGATCCGCTGAACGATCCGCTGCCGGGACGGCACGCGTCGCCCTGGTCCGGGGAGGGTCAGGGGGATCAGCAGGCCGGGCAGGGGCAGCGAGACCCGCTGACGGGGGGCCGGGGAGCCCCTGGGCGGCCTCAGGCGCCTCAGCAGCCCCAGCGGGAGTGGTACGACCCGGAGGGGTACGAACGGGACTGGTACGGGCAGCAGGAGGCCCGGACGCCGTCCCACCGGGCACCCGCTGCCCGGC
>DATCWZ010000479.1:0-4599 GCA_036566065.1 Streptomyces sp.
CGCCGGGCCGGTAGGAGGGCGTGGACTCGGGCAGCTCGTCGAAGCACAGCACCTTGCCCTGGAAAGCCCGCTTGCCCGCCCATAGCGCCCGCCACAGGGCCACCGTGTCGTCCAGCCGTCCGAAGCGGCGCTCCCACGGCACCTCCGACACCGCGTACTCGATTTCCGACCGGCCGGGGAAGCCCGCGCCCACGGTGACGACCAGTCGCCCAGCGGACAGGTGGTCAAGGGAGGCGAGCTCCTGCGCGGCCGTGACCGGGCGGCGGAAGGCGGGCAGCAGCGCCGCCGTGCCGAGCGTGACGCGCTCGGTCGCAGGCGCGAGGGCGGCGAGCATGGCCAGCGGTTCGACGCGCGGGCCGAGCAGGCTGTCATTGGCCCACACCGAGTCGTAGCCGAGCCGTTCGGCGCGGACGCCGAAGTCGACCAGCCGCCGGGCGTCGTCCCACTGGCTGTGGTTGGTGGGCAGCAGGATCCCCAGTCGCGTGTTCATGGGATGGATCGTGCTCCGTTCGGGGAATGGCGACAATTCCCTCGAAGGAATGGGCAGGTCTGGCACGCTGGGCGGGTGGACTTCCCTCATGTCCTGCGCTCGATCCGGCAGCGCCGCCGTCTCAGCCAGCTCGACCTCGCACTGCGCGCGGGCACGACGCAACGCCACCTCAGCTTCATGGAAAGCGGCCGTTCCCAGCCCGGCCGCTCCATGGTGGTACGGCTCAGCGAGTCGATGGAGCTGCCGCTGAGGGAGCGCAACGAGCTCCTACTCTCGGCCGGTTACGCCCCTGTCTACCCGCAGACCCCGCTGGACGACCCCAGTCTGGAGCACGTACACACCGCGCTGCGGCACATCCTGACCGGACATCTGCCCTATCCCGCGATCGTCGTGGACGCGCGGCATGAGCTGGTGCTCGCCAACGACGCGTTCGGCCTGCTCACCGAGGGCGTCGCGGAGCACCTGCTGCGCCCGCCGGTCAACGTGCTGCGCCTCGCCCTGCACCCGGAGGGCATGGCGTCGCGGATCGTCAACCTGGAGCAGTGGGCGCAGCACATCCTCGACCGCATCGCCCAGGACGACCTGTACGAGGAGCTGTCCGGCTACGTGCCGCACGCCGTGCCGGGCCCCGACCACGTGGGGTTCGCCGTCCCCGTACGGCTGCGCTCGGCGCGCGGCGAGCTGCGGCTGACGACCACGATCACGACGTTCGCGACCGCGCTCGACGTGACCGTGGCGGAGCTGAAGCTGGAGGCGTTCCTGCCCGCCGACGCGACCACGGCGGCGCTGCTGGCCGGGTGAGCCGCGGCCGCGGCGGCCGGTCCGTCAGAGCCCGGGAAACATGTGGTCGGCGGTGATACGGCCGTCCTCGCCGAGCACGAGCACCTCCAGGCCGTCGCCCACCGCCTCGTCGCCCCCCACGGGCACCATCTCCCAGGTGAACTTGACGACGTCGTGCAGACGGAGGGCGTCGCCGCGAGGCCGGAAGAAGAACTCCCCGGGGGCAACGAACTTCTCGTAGGAGCGCATCACCCGCACTTCGATCTCGTCGTACCCGTGGGCCTCAAGGGTGGTGGAGTCGAAGCCCAGCCCCGCGGCGACCTCCCGGATCTCTTGGGGCGGCTGGAGGATGTGGGCCCCGTCCCCGGCCCACACCTCCTCGATCGCCTTACGGCGCAGCCCGGCGTCCGACTCGTTCCAAAGCGCGATGTAGCGGCCGGCCAGTTCCTGTGCATGGATATCGGTCACCGTTTCTCCTCGGTCGGCGGATCCGTGTACCCACTCACCTTGCGAGAAGGGGCCTCCACTCGACAATTCCCGGGAGGGAATGGCCGACCTAGACGAGTAAGCCCTAAGTCTGGTCAGTGGTCGTAGGCGATCAGGGATCGGGTGATGGGCTGGCCGGTGGCGCGGTTGTGCCAGATGGCGGCGGTCAGAGCAAGGATGCGCTGGGCGATACGGGCGGCCAAGCCCGCCGGGGTACGGCCGCTGTGAAGTTCCAGGTCGAGCGGGCCTTTGAGAGTGTCGTTGACCGACTTGATGAGCTGGCGGATCGGCTTGAGGTACTGCTCGCCAGGACGTGGGGCGCGGTTGCGGTAGGACGGGCGCAGCAGCCGCACCCCGCGTTCAGCCAGGAAGTCGTCGAGTTCGGCCGAGACCACGTCGATACGCTCGTCGAGCCCGCCGAGCATGCCCATCGGGCGCGGCTTTCCGCGGACCAGCTGTGCCCGAGCTCCTCCGGCGGGATGTTGCGGAACGGGCCGTGCGCGTCGGCGACCCAGACCACGGCAGCGGGTTCGGCGTCCAGCACACCGGCGATCACGGCGTTCGCCTCGCCGTCATCAAGGCCCGTCCGCGCTCGTAGTCGTAGCGATCCGGATTCGTCTCGGTGGGATGGACGATCCCCGAGATGCCCTCCATGTCAACAGAGATCAGCACCTTCATGGCTCAGGGAGCCTACGCGCTTCTGCCAAACGTCAGACAGAGCCGGATCGGCCGGACGCCTCACGGCGCGACCTTGACGATCATCTTTCCGGTGTTGCCGCCGCGGAGCATGCTCAGGAAGGCGTCGACCATGTTGGGCAACCCGACGACGACGGTCTCGTCCGGCACGACGTGGCCGCTGCGGATGTGGGGGACGAGGAAGTCCTCCAGCTCGGACTGGAGGTGGACGTGGTCGCGGACCAGGAAGCCCTCCAGGCGCAGGCTCTTGCCCACGATGTCGAAGAGGTTGCGCGGCGCGGGCGGCAGGCGTGAGGGTGTTGTACTGCGCCACCGCCCCACACCACGCGATCCTGCCCCGGTCGCGCATCGCGCCGATGGCGGCCTCGAGGTGGTCACCGCCGACGTTGTCGAGACAGACGTCCACGCCCTCCGGGGCCGCGGCGGCGAGCTGGGCGGCCAGGTCGCCGGCCCGGTAGTCCAGGGCCGCGTCGAAGCCCAGGTCCTCGAGTAGGTGCTCGGCCTTGGCCGCCGAGCCGGTGCTGCCGATCACCCTGCCTGCGCCGAGCAGCCTGGCGATCTGGCCGGCGGCCAGGGAGGTGTTCAGGATGCTGTTCCCCTTGCTTAACCTATCGAGATTCGATAGATTCTCATCGTAATTCGATGGAAAGGGTGGGTCATGGGAAAGCTGGCAGTGCGTGCGCTTCGCGCCGTGCTCGTGGTGCTGCTCGCCGGCACCGTGTTCGTACAGGTGTTGATGGTGTGGGTGTTGGCCACCGACCCGGAGGACGGGTCGCTCCCGCTGACCCCGCTGCGCGTGATCACGATCCTGGGCATGGTGTCGGGCCAGGTCGCCCTGGTCAGCGTATGGCGGCTGGTGACGATGGTGCGACGCGGAACCGTGTTCTCCCACGCCGCCTTCCGGTACGTGGACGCCGTGATCGGCGCGATCGTAGCGGCTGCCCTCCTGTGGTTCGCGGTCACGGCCCTCAATGCGCCGGGCCAGCGGGCCGACCCGGGCGTCACCGTCATCATGGGCGGGGTTGGCGTGGCCATTCTGGGGGTCGCGCTCATCGTGCTCGTGCTGCGGATGCTGCTCGCCCAGGCCGTCGCGCGCGACGTCGAAGCGGCGCAGATGCAGGCCGAGTTGGACGAGGTGATCTGATGCCGATCGCCGTCGACATCGACGTGATGCTGGCCAGGCGGAAGATGTCCGTGGGCGAGCTCGCGGACCGCGTGGGGATCACGCCCGCCAACCTGGCGGTACTCAAGAATGGCCGCGCTAAGGCGGTGCGCTTCGCGACGCTCGCCGCGCTCTGCGAGGTACTCAAGTGCCAGCCGGGCGACCTTCTGCGATGGGAGGCCGAGGACGCCGCGGGCGGATGACGTGCCCCAGAGCGGGCGTGAAAACGCCTGGCACCACCGGCCTGACACGGCACGTCGACCGCATGGACGTTGATCGCCGATCCCCCGCAGCACCGTCCCGACCTCGTTGGGTAGATTCCGGTTGACTTGCACCGCACCGTCTTGGTCGACGACCGCGACCTGCGAACGTGACCTCCCCACCGAAATCCCCCGTCCTTCCGGCGCGGAAGGGCGGGGGTTCGTCGCTGGGCGGGCAGCCAGGGCTTCGCCGTAGTCGCTTTGCACCCGATTCGCGACGATCCGTCAGATCGACGGGGTTCTGGGAACGTGACAGGTACGGGCTTCCAAGATCATGAATTTCTCGCCGCCCCGTGATCCGAGTGGAAGACCGTGCCTGCCGACGCATCATCGCCGATCCCGCCCGCCCTTGACCCACTCCGCGAGCATCCCGGGGCCGTGCCCCAGGAGATCTCGGGCCTGCTGGAGCGACTGACCGCGGTGCCCGACCCTCGCGATCCGCGCGGCGTACGGCACGCTCTGGTCGTCGTGCTCGCGCTGACCGCGTGCGCGGTTCTGGCCGGAGCGACCTCCCTGCTGGCGGTGGGCGAGTGGATCACCGACGCCCCGCCGTCCGTCCTGGAGCGCCTTGGCGTACGGCCCGATCCGCTGTCCCCGAAGCGGTGCCTGCCGGCGGAGGCGACGGTGCGGCGGCTGCTGGGCCGCATCGACGGCGACGCGTTGGACCGGGCGGTGGGCCGCTGGCTGGCAGACCGGCGCGCTGGGGCCGACGGTCAGCTGCACGC
>DATCWZ010000183.1:0-2178 GCA_036566065.1 Streptomyces sp.
AGCCGGTACCTGGTGCTCGGCCTCGGCACTGGACAGCCCGCCGATCTCCAGGTACCGGACAGGCGGGACGAACTGATCGCGTACGGGTCGCTGCTGTCCGACGACGGCACCGCCTGGCTGGGCACAGCGGCGCTGGTCCAGGCTCCGGACCCCGACACGGCACGGGCCGTCCTGACCCCGGACCGGTACGCCGACATCGAGGTACACAACTGGCAGTTCGGCGGGCGCCCCTCATAGCGAGGACGGCCCACCCTCGTCGGCGATCTTTTCGGCGATACGGCCGAGCGCTTCGAGCTCCGCGGCATCGAGCCGTTCGACGAAATGCTGCCGCACGGAGGCGACATGGGACGGGGCGGCTTCCCGGAGCGTCTCCCACCCCGTCGTGGTGAGGACCAGGAAACAGCCCCGTCCGTCGGCGGGGTCCGGTGCGCGCCGGATGAGGCCGCGTGCCTCCATGCGGGTGGCATGGCGGGACAGACGGCTTCGCGACCACCCCATCTTCGCGGCCTGCTCACGCAGCGTGCTGGTGCCGTCGGCGCTCTCGGACAGGGTGCTGAGCACCTCGTAGTCCGGCTCGGACAATCCGTGTGCGGCCAAGTCCTGCGCGGTGCGGGTCTGCACCGCGATCACCATGCGGCGGTACGCCCGCCAGGCGCGCTCCTCGCCGGGCGTGAGCCAGCGGACAGGAGGGCCGACCTCACTCGTTGACATGTAATCAATGTACTCGGTACTTTCGTTTCCATGACAACGAAAAGGCTTCGTGTCCTCGTACCGGTCTGCAGCACTCGTCCCGGTGCGCTCGGCCCCGTCGTCGGCAGGTGGCTGGTCGAGACACTGGCGCCGAGCGCCGACATGTTGGACGCGGAGCTCGTGCCGCTGGCCATCGGCGATATGCGTCTGCCCTTCCTGGACGAGGAGGAGCACCCGTCCACCGGCGTCTACCACCACGAGCACACCCGCCGGTGGAGCCGGATGGTCGACGAAGCGGACGGCTTCGTCTTCGTAACGCCGGAGTACAACTACGGAATGCCGGCGACCCTGAAAAACGCCCTCGACTACCTGGGCCGGGAATGGGCCTGGAAGCCGGCCGGTTTCGTCAGCTACGGCAACACCTCGGCCGGCACCCGCGCCGTACAGCACGCCAAGCAGGTGGTGACGACCCTGCGCATGGTTCCCCTGGGGGCGACCGTCGCGATACGTATCGCGGAAGCCGTACGGGAAGAGCGTTTTGCCCCCGAGGCGCGCCATGCCGACGCGGCCGAAGGACTGCTGGCGGAACTGGTACGAGTGTCACGGGCCCTGGCCCCGATGCGTGAGCGCGGACACGCGGACGCCGTGGCGGGCCCGCTCCCCGGCTCGTACGCACGACGCCTCACCCCGCACGACGCACCCGAGGTGACGGTGCTGCAGCGCTGCTGCTGGATGGAAGAGGCATACGCCAACGACACCCTGGCGATCCCGGCACTCCACGAGTCGTTGGAGGACGTGGCTGCCTGGCTGGCCGACTGGCACGCGACGGGACTGTGGCGCGACGGGCGGCTGCTCGGGATGGTCCGCACGCGTCGCACCGGCACCGACCTGCACATCGGCCGGCTCGCCGTCGCCCCGGACCTGCGCGGCCTGGGCGTGGGGCGATGGCTGCTGCGCCGGGCCGAATCGGCCGGGGAGGGCTGCCTGCGCATCGTCCTGTCCACCGGTGCCGCCAGCCGCCACAACCTCGACCTGTACCAGGAGCAGGGATACGTTCCGCTTCCCGGTGCACCGGACGGGAGTGTGGTGGACCTGGCCAAGGCCGTCCCGGCCTGAGGAAGCCGGAAGCAACGCCCCGCCCCTTGCTCTATCTATCGATTCTCGATAGATTCCCATCGTAGTTCGATGGAAGGATGGGTTGTGGGAAAGCTGACTGTGTACGCGCTGCGCGCTGTGCTCTTGGTGGTGTCGGTCGGCACCGTGTTCGTACAAGCAGGGATGGTGTGGGTGCTGGTCAGTGGGAGCGACCCTGAGGACGGGTCGCTCCCACTGACCCCGCTGCGCGTGATCACGATCCTGGGCATGGTGTCGGTCCAGGTCGCTGTGGTCTGCGTATGGAAGCTGGTGACAATGGTGCGGCGCGGAACCGTGTTCTCCCACGCGGCCTTCCGCTACGTGGACGGCGTGATCGGCGCCATCGTCGCCGCC
>DATCWZ010000528.1:0-5579 GCA_036566065.1 Streptomyces sp.
TCAGGCCGGCGAGGTCAGGCCAGCGAGAGGAACAGCTTCTCCAGCCGGCCGCGCATCTCGTCCCGGTCCTCGCCGGAGCGGAGCCCGTTCTCCGTCTCGGTCAGGCACTGCTGGAGTCCGGTGGCGATGATCGCGAACCCCGCCCGGTCCAGCGCCCGAGACGCGGCCGCGAGCTGGGTGACGACCTCCTCGCAGTCCCGGCCCTCCTCGATCATCCGGATCACCCCGGAGATCTGGCCCTGCGCCCGGCGCAGCCGGTTCAGGACCGACTTCAGCTCCGCCCCTGCCAGATCAAGTTCCATCACCACTCCTCAAAATATACCCCTAGGGGTAATGTACTCCCCCTCGACGGGGCACCTTCGATGAACAAGGATGACATCTGCCATGACCACGCCCGCCGCTCTCGGTATCGATGAGGCCCGCACCCGCCTGCACGAACTGACCGTCATCGATGTCCGCACCCCGGGCGAGTACGCCGGTGGCCACCTCCCCGGCGCACTCAACATCCCACTCGACCGGATCCAGCGGGCCCTGCCCGACATACGCGACGCCGCGGACCGCGGTGAGGTCCTCGTGGTCTGCGCCTCCGGTGCCAGGTCCGAGAACGCCTGCCGGATCCTCGCGGAGAACAACATCACCACCGTCACCCTCTCCGGCGGCACCGGCGCCTGGGCCGCAGACGGCCAGGACCTGCACCGCCCGCAGGGAAGCACCCGCGCCACCTGGGCCATGGACCGGCAGGTCCGCCTCACGGCTGGCAGCGCCGTACTCCTCGGTCTGCTGCTCGGCTTCCTCATCCACCCCGCTTTCCAGCTCCTGGCCGCGGGCATCGCGGGAGGCCTGGTGTTCTCGGCGTTCACCAACACGTGCGGAATGGCCGCCATGCTCGCCAGGCTCCCCCTCAACCGCCCCCGCGCCGCCGACCTCGAAGCGACCCTGGCAGACCTGCGCACTCGCTGACACAGGACCTCGTCGAAGACGATAGGAAGGTTCTCCCGCCGCTGCGGCGCGAACTCGGGGCCGTTCCCCGCGTCAGGTCCTGGTACCGCCCGCGCTGTGATGAGCCGGGCTCACAGCGGTACGGGGCGGTGGCGCGGGCCCCCGTCCTGTCCGGCAGGCGGCCGGGGCCGGGCGGCCCCAGTGCGCACTCCGCCCATACGGTCTTGCCGGGTCCGACGCGGTCGCGGACGCCCCAGCGGGTGGCGAGCGCGTCCACGAGGACCAGGCCGCGGCCATGGTCCTCATCGGCTGCCGGTACGGCGTGCGCGGGCCGGGCGGGGTGCGTATCGGACACCTCGATACGGACGAGGCCCCGTTCGTCGTCACGGGCGAGGAGCAGGGCGAAGTCCCTGCCGGGTACGCGACCGTGGAGCACGGCGTTCGAGGCGAGCTCGGCGACGACGATCACCACCGCGTCGTGGTCGTCCGTGCCGCGGGCAAGCCCCCACTCGACGAGCTGGAGCGCGGACAGCAGGCGCGCGAGGCGCGCGCCACGCCTCGTGGCGGAGAAGCGCTGAGCGAACACACGTACGGTACTGGGTGGCTGGGCGTGAGGGGCTGGCATGTGATCCAGCCTGGCGAGGCCAGGAGCTCGGCGGCAGGCACGGCACCGATACAGATCCGTTTGTGCCGGTTCACGCACCGAACTGGGTGGGCCGCCCTGCGTAACCAACGATCCGGCCGGGCGCACCACAGCACGGACGCAGTCGTTCTCTCTTGCGTGGGTGGGTTCTTGCTCCGCGGGCTACTGTCCCGCCGGCCCAACGGTCGGGCGGTCTTGTACACCGCTCGGCCGTACCGCTGCTGGGCTTACTGCGGGACGGCTCGCCCAAGGCTGACAGAGGGTATGGGCGCCTGCGTAGCACTTCGGATTCGTGGTTGGTCCGAGCCAGGTGGCGACTTCGGCCGGCCTCAGCTCACTGCCAGAAACACTCATCGATCACGATCTGAGGATCGGTGGTCCTGCGGGAGAAGTGGTACCGGAGCCACCCTCGCCCATGACCGAAGTAGATGACGTGCTCGCCACCGGGGCGGGTGGACTGGACGGGTTCGACACTTATTCCGACGGCGGTGACGAGTTCGGCGCGAGCCTCGTCGACCAAGACACGGATGCCTCTTCGGGCAGGGCGTTTCTGTTGTACTCGGCGTTCTTGGTCCAGTCGGCTTGCCAGGGAGGCCCCATGAACTCGTCGTTCACTGGCCGGGCTCTGCCTTCGCTGCCGTGCGGCGGATGCGCCCGGCTTCTTCGATGAGTGACTTGGCGCGGGCGTAGTCAGGTTCCTGGCCGGCCTCGTCCTCCAGGCTGTGCACCTTCGCTTCCAGCCGGGGGTTGCGGGCGAGGGCGAATTCACCCCACCAGCGGGCCATGAAGGCGGGGACCGTCGCAAGGTCGTAAGCGTCGGCGATGTCGCGCCGCCAGTGTCGATCGAAGTCGACGAGGAGTTGCGGCGCATGCTGGGCGATGGCGGCGCGGAGCGCCTTCGGCGTCTTGTCGGGCATGGCGGGAATAGCCCCAGAGCCGAGGGTGGCGGTAGTCATGAACGGCATTCCCCTACTTGGCATGGCGGTCAGTCAGGCGGCAGCCGGCTTCAACGTCGTGATCATCGCCCCACATCCGGGCGGAGCTCCAGCCGTCACGCGTGGTGCGAGCCGCCCCTCGGTGCTAACAGGTAGTCGTCCGGATCGAGGTTCATCGCCTTGCGGGAGTGCGACGCCCAGTACAGGGCGTTGCGCTCCGCGAAGGTCTCCGGACCGTCGTAGGAAACCAACCACACGAACTGATCACGCTCCCGGTCGACCCACGCCCCACCGATCTCGAATCCCAACTCCAGCCGCAGCGGCACATTGTCCTCCGGGTCACCGCTGCACCCATGCGTCGAGTAGGCCTTCACGAACGTTGTAGGTGCGCAGTCGCGTGGTCCTGGCCATGAGATTTCGGCCTCCAGGAGTTCGACCTCGTCGAGAGCTTGCCAGGTCAGTATTCCGTATGGACCCGTCAGGCGCTGGGCAATCGGGTCGGCCTTGGGCGAACGCACATACGGTGCAGATACGTCCTGGCAGGCTGACCTCGGCGTAATCGCCGGTCTGCAGTGTTCTGGCTGATACAGAATCCCTTGTACTGGTTGACCGTATGGACTGGGTGAATAACTACCCGTGACCATAGGAGACGTCGACGTTGTACCAGGCAGCACGGCCGGATACGGCACTGACGCGGGCACGGGTACGGAAAGGCGGGCGGTGGCCATGACGGTGGACAACGGGGGCGGGTGCGGGAACAACAGCGAACCGGAGTTGTCGGACAGCCTCAAGACATTCGGGGCAGTGCTCAAGGCCTTACGGGACGAAGCCCGGCTGACACAGGAGCAGTTCGCACCGCTGGTGCAGTACTCGACGGCCTATATCGCCAAGATCGAGCAGGGCAAACGGTTCCCGCCCAAGGACCTGCTGGACCGCTCGGAGGACGTACTGGGAGCCGTCGCAGCACGGGTACTGGCGGCTGCCGCGCGCAGCCTCACGCGGAAGGTCGGGCTGGCGTCATGGTTCCGGCAGTGGGCCGGAATCGAGGAGGAAGCAATCACGCTGTACGCGTACGAGTGCCGGGCGATCCCAGGGTTGTTGCAGCCGGAGGCCTACATTCGCGCGATCTTCGACCGACGATTGCCGCCCCTGTCTGGCGACCAGATCGAGCAGCAGGTAGCCGCGCGGCTGGAGCGACAGCAGCTTATGACCGAGAGGCCGAACACAGCATTCAGCTTCATCATCGAGCAGGCCCTGCTGGAACGGCACATGGGCGGACCCGAAGTCGTCCGCCAACTGCTGGACCATCTGCTGGAGCAGAGTGTGCGGCGGAATGTCGATATTCAGGTGATGCCCCTGCGCCAGTACGACCACGCGGGCATCGACGGTCTGATGTACCTCGCTGAGACCCAGCAGCACGAGTGGGTCGGCTACTCCGAGGGCCAGCAGTCAAGCATTCTCATCACATCGCCGAAAGACGTGAGCGCCATGCTCCAGCGCTATGGGAAGCTGCGCTCGCAGGCCCTCGGCCGCGAAGCCACGGTAAGCCTGCTGGAGCAGATGCGAGGAGCACTATGAGCAGCACAGAACTGGCTTGGTTCAAGAGCAGCTACAGCGGCAGCTCTGGCGACAATTGCATCGAGGTTGCCGCCCTCCCGGACACTGTTCTTATCCGGGACTCGAAGGACACACAGAGGCACGCGCTAGCGGTCTCCGCCCATGCGTGGACTGCGTTTATGGTGCTTGCCGCCGACTCACACATCTGAGCGATCGGTGGGGAAGCAGCCTCCTCCCTGCTGCCCCACAAGCACGCTCCGCCTCCGGCTCGCCGGCCGGAACATCGCCGCACTCGTGTCGTACTCGCCGTGCCACTGCCTGACCCACGGCATGACCTCACGCAGGCCGGCGAGCAGCGGAACAATCCGGTCGGAGCTCCAGCCGTCACGCGTCGTGCGGGCCGCCAGCAGCTCGAAGAGCGCCTGGGCTTGATCCTTGTGGTCCCAGCCAGCCCACCTGAGCATCAGCATCGAGTCGCTGTCGGGCCCGGCCCCTGGATAGGAAACGAAACGCTCCTTCGGTACGTCGAGCTTGCCTCAGTGCGACCAGTACTTGGGCGGTACGGCGATGTCGAGCCGCTGACCCGTGCGGTCTTCCCCGCGTTCTGCTCCCACAGGCGAGACCGGCGAGATGGTCGGTGGAGATGCGTAACCGCTTCCCGGCAGCCAACTGGGCCGAGCGGTAGTGGTGTCCACTCGCCGTTCGGAACGCCGGAGGTTGGGGAGTGGAAGTCGTCGGAACACACGCAGGCGCTGGACCTCATCGAGGTGGCTGGCGAGACCGGGGGCCGACAGGAACACGGCCGGCTCGATGTGCGGGACCGCCACCCGGTCGTCCTTGTAGAGCCTACGGGCCGCCCACTGTGGCTGACTGCGCAGTTCCTTGGTCTTGACGTCGTTGAAGTGCAGCGGGTTGTGGATGGTGCGGATGCGGTCCTTGCCGTGGAAGTTCCAGGTGAAGCCCGTGTTGCGGAGCTTACCGGGGTGGCTCTTGCTCTCCAGGAGGAAGAGACCGGCCGGGACGGCGACCAGCAGATCGCACTCATTGACGCGGCCCGCCTGGGCGGCGAAGGAGAACGTCGCCCAGGCGCGGTGGGGCTCCACGGCGGGCATGAGGCGCCGGACGCGATCGAGCGCCTCCTGCTCCCAGGAGTAGGGCGGGGGCCGCTCCTGGAACCACTGCTGGGCGGGCTTCACGGGGCCGGGTCCGGGTCCGGCCGGCCCGGTCCTGTGCCCCGGGTCCCTCCCGCTGCTGGTGGAGCCTACGGTCACCGTGTGACAGAGCCCCGCCCTCGCGGTGTGCCCGGCAGGGGCCGGGGCCCGCGGCTCCCCGTGCACCACTGCGCACGGGGAGCCTTGTACGGCCGGACATCCTGTCGTGCCGGGCCCGATGGAGAGTGTCCCGACGAGGGCGGGCTACCTTGCGCCCGCTGTCCGGGCCATCCATGCGTGGGAGGAGTTTGCCGAGGCCATGGCACCGTTTGCGCCGGGCGACGATTGCCTGAC
>DATCWZ010000827.1:0-2959 GCA_036566065.1 Streptomyces sp.
CGCCGTGCTCGTACCGCTGCTACTGCTCTCGATCGAGCCGGTCGTGAGGCTCATGTTGTCCGCTCCGTCCCTTGTACGGGCCTCTCGGCCGCGGCGTCGTCCAGCACCTGCCGGGCCCGCTGGTCGGTGATCGTCCGGTACGCCGTCGCCACCCGTACCAGCCAGGCCACCTCGTCGTCCTGGTCCGCGGCCTGCTGCGTCGCGACCGCCGCGGCCCTGCCCACGGGCGCCCCGGCCGCCCTGGCCATGAGCGCGGCCTTGATCCAGTACGCGTCGGCGAGCGGGCCGGCCGCCTCCGGATCCGGGGCCTCCAGCGCGGCGGCGCGCTCGGCCGCCGGAAGCAGGCTGTCCGGTACGTAGTGCCGCAGGTTCTCCGCCGCGTCCGCGATGTCGGCCGCCCACCGGTCGATCCGCAGGTCCGCGGGTGTCCCGAACCGGGTCAGCTCGCGGGCGAGTGAGGCGGGCGGGTCGAAGGGCTGGTCGGGGAACGCGGCCATCAACTCGTGCCACAGGGCGTGCAGTTTCACCTGGGCCCGCCACAGCTTCGCGCCCCGCCGCCCCTTGCTCAGGGCGGGTATCGAGGCGCCCACCGCGAAGAACGCGAACAGCACCAGTTGTGCGGCTTCGGTGATCTCGTCGAAGCGCAGGGCGAACGTTTCGCTGGGCTGCTCCGCGACGCTGATCCACAGGAACAGGGTGCGGCTCACCGTGTAGCCGACGCCGATGAACATCGCGAACGTCATCATCGCGAGCCCGACCCGCAGATGGCGCAGCCGGGCGGCGGCGGTGGCCAGCGCCCACTGGTACGCGCACACGGCCGACGCGGCACCCAGATAGAGGTAGAACACGGTCATGTAGAGGGTGGCGCCCCACTGGCCCGCATGGTCGGAGACGAAGCGGTCGGAGGGTACGGACCGGTCGACGACGGTGAAGAACAGCACGGTCAGCAGGACCAGTGTGGCCACCGATGCCTTGGCCGCCACCTGCTGGATCAGCCGGGCGAACCGGACGTGGCGGGGGATGCCGTCGCCGTCGGGATAGCGGCCGTAGATGGCGACGATGTAGCTGAGGATGGCCAGGATCGCGGCGGTCGCCGTGTAGTGCTTGATGAGTACGGCGAGATCGGTGACGGCGCTGTTGTTGAGGCCGGTACGCACGATCCGGGTCTTGGTCCACAGGGCGAGGGCGAATCCGGCGTAGCAGCCCCACAGGGCGCGGCGGCGCTTGTCCTCTTCGTCGCCCCACAGCGCGGCGGGCATCCGCCACAGGGCCACGGCGGTCATCAGGCCCGCCACCAAGTAGCCGGCGAGGTCGAGTGCAGTCACGGGAAGGGGTTCGTTTCTCGGGTTCCGGGTGGTGCTCCGGGCGTTGCGGATGTTCCGGTACGGCGGAAGAGGCCGCGGCGGCTGTGGGCCACGGGCCGGGACAGGGAGTTGGTCAGCCGCCCCACCATGTCATCGCTCGTCATGTCCCTGGCCAGTCGGGGGATCAGCGAGGCGCCGAATTCGGCCATCCGTTCGTCATGGGTGTCGTACTGCGCTCTCGCCTGCACGGTGGCGCCCCCCGCGTCGAACGCGTCGAGCGCTCCGGGTGCTGCGGGCGAGAGGACCCGGCTGATCAGCGACGTATCGAAGACGGGCAGCAGCTCACGCAGCCGGTCCGCGTCCAGCGAGGTGCCGTGGTCGAACCACTCGTGGCACAGCTCGTGGAGGATGACGTGCTGGGTGCGGTACTCGGTGGGCCGTCTGCGGTAGAGGACCAGGCTGGTACGGCCGCAGGCGAGCCGGAGCCCGCAGGCGGTGTTCAGGCCCGCCAGCCGGTCGGGCATCTCGGCCAGCACGATGGTCCGCCCGCGTGCCGCTTCCATGTTGGCCACCAGGACCGGGAGGGAGAAGGGGACCGGAATCGGCAGCTCCGCCAGTCCGGCTTCGCACTCTTTACGCAGGTCACGCAGTGACATGGGGGCCTCGGGTCCGTCTCTAACTGTCCGGTTCCGCGTCGTTGCCGCGCGGTCGGCCGGGCGTGTGGCCGCCGGCCTCGCGGTGCCCGGCCTCCGCCAGCAGCGAGAGCGCGAACTCCAGCAGCTCGGGCGAGAGGCCGTCGTCGCCGAGCCCGCGGGCGGCCAGCCCGCTGATCTCCCCGGTGCGGCGTTTGGCGAGAAACTGCAGCCCGGCCACGACGTCGTCGACGACCTCGGACTCCTCCTTGAAAAAGCGCCAATCGACGCCGAAGCCGAGTCCGAGCGCCTTGAGAATGTCCTCGGACGGCTGGGTGACCTTCCCGGCGAGAATGTTGGAGAAATAGCTGTGCGAGAGGGACCCGCCACGCTCCTTGACCAGGTCCGCGAAGACCCGCCCCGAGATCCTCTGGCCGGGGAAGGTCTTCTCGACCATGTACTCGACCTTCTGCTGCAGGGTCCTCAGTTCCGGTGCGCGCTCTTCACCGGTGTCCTGTGAACGGTCGTCCTCTGACATCCGGGCCCCCCACGATCGCGTCCGCTGCGGTACGTCCGCGCTGGTCCCGCACGGCATCCGACTTCGGTCAACGGGCTTGTACTGTAACCAACCCCGTGGCTGCTTCAGCGGGGTGGGTGGGGAAGCGGCCGCGAACTTCGAACCCGCAATGAACTTGCGCAAACACTCTACGTCACTGTTAACTCGAAAAAACATGGGCAGGGGGCCACGAGGGGAGTCCCTTGCCCATGAATCCGGCCCCCGCACAGGGGGGTGCACTGGGGGTGCACAGGGGGCGCACACAGGTGTAGCCCTTCACGACGGGGGATGCGTGAAGGGCTACCCGTGCATTATGGCCGCTCCTCAGGCAGGGGACAACTGACCGGTTGGTCAGCCGCGTTACGAAGGCCTCCGGGAGGGCGCCGGGCGGGTGGACCACCGGCGTGCGCCGGGGGCGTACGGCGCGCATCGCGGACCGTGCCCGCGGGCTGCTCGACGCCGGACGG
>DATCWZ010000629.1:0-3337 GCA_036566065.1 Streptomyces sp.
CGGCGGCCGTGCCGCCCGCGAGTGCGCCGACTCCGGCTGCCGCCGGGATGCCGACCTTGGCCGCCTTGCGGCCGGTGCGGTAGTCGCGCAGCCGCCAGTCCAGGGCGCGGGCGTGCTTGCGGAGCTTGGTGTCCGGGTTGATCGCGTACGGGTGCCCGACGAGCGACAGCATCGGGATGTCGTTGTGCGAGTCGCTGTACGCCGCACAGCGGTCGAGGTCCAGGCCCTCGGCCGCCGCCAGGGCGCGTACGGCTTCCGCTTTCGCCGGTCCGTGCAGCGGTTCGCCGACCAGGCGTCCGGTGTAGACACCGTCGACGGATTCGGCGACGGTGCCCAGGGCGCCGGTCAGGCCGAGCCGGCGGGCGATGATCGTGGCCGTCTCCACCGGTGCGGCCGTGACCAGCCAGACCCTCTGTCCGGCGTCGAGGTGGGCCTGGGCCAGGGCGCGGGTGCCGGGCCAGATGCGGTCGGCCATGTACTCGTCGTAGATCTCCTCGCCGATGGACATCAGCTCGGAGACGCGGTGGCCCTTGACGATGGACAGGGCACTGTCGCGGGCGTCCTGCATGTGTTCCGGATCCTCGACGCCGACCAGCCTGAACCACGCCTGCTGCCAGGCGAACCGGGTGAGCTCGCGGCGCTCGAAGAACTTCCGCTTGTACAGCCCGCGGCCGAAATGGAAGAGCGCGGCGCCCTGCATAACGGTGTTGTCGAGGTCGAAGAACGCGGCGGCGCGGTCGTCACCGGCGACCGGGAACGCGGGCTCACCCGCCTCTTCGGCTCTGGTGAGCAGATCGGTGGAACCGGCGGATTCGGGGGACAGGGAGGACTCGTCGGCGGGAAGAGTGGACTTCCGCGCCGCCTCGGCTGCGGCCTCGCCTGCCAGTACGCTCCGTGGTGTCGCGGAGCGCCTTCGGGGTGTGAGCCATCCAAGAGCGGCCATGTCGTGAGCATAGCCATTACGCCGCGTGCTTCCCGACCTGCCGGGATGCGTCGGCGTGAACTTTTCGGAACGGGAATGTCACCGGAGTCTCACCCGAAGTTGCGGGGCCGGCCGGTCGCGGGGCGCAGAATGAAGGTATGAGTGCCCTGCTGCGCCGTACGAAGAAGGACCCCCGGGACCGGGTGGTGACCCTGGTGGGCAAGCCCGGCTGCCACCTCTGTGACGACGCACGGCTGGTGGTGCGCACGGTGTGCGAGGAGACGGGCGCGGCCTGGGTGGAGAAGGACATCACGCAGGACGAGGCGCTGTACAAGGAGTACTGGGAGCAGATCCCGGTGGTCCTGATCGACGGCGAACAGCACACGTTCTGGCGGGTCGATCCCGTGAGGCTGCGCACAGCACTGGGTACTCGGGCGAAACACGGTTAACATCATGGGCGTTTTGAGTGATCTCGGGGGCGAGGATTATGTGAGGAGTGTGTACCGCTTTGCCCCCTTCGGGCCTGCAACGGGCTGATGACGTCCGAGGTTGCGCGATCACCCGCGGAATATGCGTGACCCCGGTCACTTTGACCGGACAAAACGGACACAATCTTTGTGCACGCGTTCACAAAGACATAGCCTGCTTCCGACGGGGCGGTCCGTGCACATCCGGCCGCCTGCAGCCCCGCTCATCCCGCAGGAGCACCGTGGCAACTGGCCGAACTCACCGACCGGCGACCCGTAGCCGAGGAATCCCCGAGGCCACTGTCGCCCGACTTCCGCTGTATCTCCGCGCGCTGACGGCGCTCTCGGAGCGCTCGGTCCCCACGGTCTCCTCCGAGGAACTCGCCGCGGCGGCGGGGGTCAACTCCGCCAAGCTCCGCAAGGATTTCAGCTATCTGGGCTCGTACGGCACCCGGGGTGTCGGGTATGACGTCGAGT
This sequence comes from Streptomyces sp., assembly GCA_036566065.1. Classification (GTDB taxonomy): domain Bacteria; phylum Actinomycetota; class Actinomycetes; order Streptomycetales; family Streptomycetaceae; genus Streptomyces. The sequence continues at coordinate 1,867 of DATCWZ010000629.1, forward strand.
ATCTCGTCTACCAGATCTCCCGTGAACTCGGGCTCACCCAGGACTGGCCGGTCGTCATCGTCGGCATCGGTAATCTCGGCGCCGCACTCGCCAACTACGGCGGTTTCGCGTCCCGCGGCTTCCGGGTCGCGGCCCTGATCGACGCCGATCCGGCGATGGCCGGAACGCCCGTCGCCGGGATCGCCGTCCAGCACAGCGACGCACTCGAGAAGATCGTCAGCGACAACGGCGTGTCGATCGGCGTGATCTCGACCCCCGCCGGTGCCGCCCAGCAGGTCTGCGACCGGCTCGTCGCTGCCGGTGTGACCTCCATCCTGAACTTCGCGCCGACCGTGCTGTCCGTGCCCGACGGCGTCGACGTACGCAAGGTCGATCTCTCCATCGAGCTGCAGATCCTGGCCTTCCACGAGCAGCGCAAGGCCGGTGAGGAAGCCGACAGCGGCGGTCCCGAGCCGGATTCCGCGCCGCCCGTGCGCGCCACCCCTGTGAGCCGGAAGGGGCCCGACGGGGACATGCCCGCCGTGATGCCGGCATGAGTCTCCTTGTCGTGGGCCTGAGCCACCGCAGCGCACCCGTCTCCGTACTGGAGCGCGCCGCGCTGACCACCGATGCCCAGGCCAAGCTGTTGCAGGACACCCTCGCCGCGGAGCCCGCGACCGAGGCCGCCGTGCTGGCCACCTGCAACCGCATCGAGCTGTACGCCGACGTGGACAAGTTCCACGCCGGCGTCGCCGAGCTGTCGACGCTGCTCGCCCAGCACAGCGAGGTCGGGCTCGACGAGCTCACGCCGTATCTCTATGTGCATTACGAGGACCGGGCCGTCCACCACCTCTTCTCGGTGGCCTGCGGGCTGGACTCGATGGTCGTCGGTGAGGGCCAGATCCTCGGCCAGATCAAGGACGCGCTGGCGCTGGGCCAGGACCTGCACACCGCGGGCCGGCTGCTCAACGACCTCTTCCAGCAGGCCCTGCGGGTCGGCAAGCGCGCGCACAGCGAGACCGGAATCGACCGGGCCGGGCAGTCCCTCGTCACGTTCGGCCTGGAACAGCTCGCCGAGGGCGCCGTCGTCTCCGACTGGGCCACGGGCAAGCGCGCCCTGGTCATCGGCGCCGGGTCGATGTCCTCGCTGGCCGCGGCCACGCTGGTGCGTACGGGCATCGCCGAGATCGTCATCGCCAACCGCACCAGGTCGCGCGCCGACCGGCTGGTCGAGATCCTCGGCCAGAGCGGCGCGGCGAAGGCCCGCGCGGTGGAGATGGCCGCCGTCTCCGATGAACTGACACGTGCCGATGTCGTCGTGTCCTGCACCGGCGCCACCGGTCTCGTCCTGACCGCCGAGGCGGTCGCCGACGCGCTCGGCGTCCCCTTCGACGCCGCAGTCGAGGCACCCGCGGCCCCCGTCGTCCCCGCCTCCGACGAGGTGGACCAGCACGCCGCCTGGGTGGAGAACGGCTCCGATGCCGCGCTCGCG
>DATCWZ010000229.1:0-13392 GCA_036566065.1 Streptomyces sp.
CCCCGGTCACCGGTCGCCGAACCCCGCGGACGACTGGGCTCGCTCCACCGCACCGGCCAGGAGCGTGACCAGTTCGTCGATGACCGGGGGACGGCCGCCGGGGCGGCTGACCGCGAGGATCTCCCGGTGGAGCGGTGCGACGCCGGGCGGCAGGACCACCCGCTCGACTCCGGCATCGTGTCCCGCGCAGAGCAGCGTGGCCGGGATGAACCCCACCGCGAGGCCGGCCCGGATCATGGCCAGCATGCTGTGCAGGTCGTCGGTCTCCAGCGTCACCTGCGGCGCGATTCCGAGCTCCCCGGCCCAGCGGAGCAGCAGGCGCCGGTCGGGGTTGCGCGCGTGGCCCGACACCCACTCCCGGTCGAGGCATTCGGCCAGTTCCACCGGGCGCCACCGTCCGGGATCGGCACCCGTGACCAGGACGAGCGGTTCGCGCCCCAGGCGGGTGATCGTCAGCGCGCCGGACGGGGCAGGGGGGTCCTCGGGCAGGTAGCGGTAGGCGACGAGCAGGTCCACGTCCCCCGACGTCACCCTCGGCACTCCCTCGTCCGTCTCCACGACGACGAGCCGGATCCGGGGACCCCGGCGGCGGGCCCGGAGGGTGGACAGGACGTCCGGGAGCAGATACGTCATCGCGCTGGGGTAGATCCCGACGCGCAGTTCGGCGATCTCGCGGTCGGCGATGCCATGGGCGGCGTCCTGGTACCGGGCCACCGCGTCGAAGAGCGTCTCGGCCGCTTCGACCAGGGCGCGGCCGGCCGCGGTGAGGATGAGCCGGCTGCCCGGGCGGCGGACGATCAGTTCGATGCCCATGTCGCGTTCGAGTGCGGCGATGTGCTGGGACACCGCCGAGGGCACATAGCCGAGCGCCGCCGCGGCCTCGGCCATGGAGCCCCGGCCGACCACGGCCAGAAAGGTGGCCAGGAGCTTCAGGTCCGGCTGCTTCGACTTCATGAATTCGGCTTCATGGATCATGAACTTTCTCTTCGGGATCCATCGCTTTACGTGTCGTGGCGCCGCTGCCAGAGTAAGGGCACCACCCCACGCCAGGCGCCGCGCCGCCCGACAGAAAGCCGAGACGATGGCCATCGACCTCACCGCCCTGCGGGCCCACTTCCCCTCTCTGGAGAGCGGCCTCGCCTTCTTCGACGGGCCCGGCGGTACGCAGACCCCGGGCCAGGTCGCCGACGCCATCGCCGCGACGCTGACCGGCCCCCTGTCCAACCGGGGGGCCACCAGCCCGTCCGAGCGGAACGCCGACCGCGCGGTCGCGGACTTCCGCGCGGCCTACGCCGATCTGCTGAACGTGCCCGCGGACGGTGTCGTCCACGGTCGCAGCGCCACCCAGCTCACATACGACTTCTCACGCCATCTGGCCAAAGGCTGGAACGCGGGCGACGAGATCATCCTCAGCCGTCTGGAGCACGATTCCAATGTCCGCCCCTGGATCCAGGCGGCCGAGCGCGCCGGAGTGACCGTCCGCTGGATCGAGATCGACGCGGACACCACGGAACTGGACCTCGGTTCGTACGAGCGGGCCCTCTCCCCGCGTACCCGGCTGGTCGCGGTCACGGCGGCCTCCAATGTGCTCGGCACCAAGCCGCCCGTACGCGCCATAGCCGACCGGGCTCACGAGGCGGGCGCCCTGGTGTACGTGGACGGCGTGCACTACGCCGCGCACCATTTGGTGGACGTGCCCGCCCTGGGGGCCGACCTGTTCGTCTGCTCTCCGTACAAATTCCTGGGGCCGCACTGCGGCGTACTCGCGGCGGCGCCGGAGCTCCTCGGAACGCTGCGCCCCGACAAGCTCCTGCCGTCCACCGACAGGGTGCCGGAGCGTTTCGAGTTCGGCACGCTGCCCTATGAGGTCCTGGCGGGCGCGACCGCCGCCGTCGACTTCCTGGCGGCGATGGACCCTGGGACGGGAACGTCGCGCAGGGAGCGGCTGACCCGGTCCCTGGGCTCCATGCACGAGCACGAACATTCGCTGCGGTCGAGGCTGCAGGAGGGCCTGCGGGCCTTCGGTGACGCGGTCACCCTGCATTCGAAGGCCGCCGACCGCACCCCGACGCTCCTGATGACCCTCGCGGACCACGATGCGGGCGAGGTGCAGGCACACCTGGCCGCGAGCGGCGTGGTGGCCCCGGCCGGATCGTTCTACGCCTACGAGCCGTTTACGGCGCTGAAGCTCACGGACCCCGCTCTGCGGGCGGGCCTGGCCCCGTACAACACCGCCGAGGACGTGGACCGGCTGCTCGATGGCCTCGCCACGGTTCTCTGAACCGGGCCGCCGCCCGCCTGCGGAATCCCGGGGGCGGTGTGGCCGGGCCGTGCGGGCGGGCGCCGTCCGGGGGACGATGGCTTGGGTGGAGCCGCACGGCGAACGGGGGCGCTGGAGACCTCAGCACTGGTGAGTGAGGGAGACCCGGGTGAACATACCTGATCCCGACTTCAACATCCTGGGTGACGCCGCAGCCGGGCCGTCGGCGGCGGGTGAACTGCTGGATGTGCTGAACGTCGCGGCGGTGGTGCTCGACGCGCAGGGGCGGGTCGTGCTGTGGAGCCCGCAGGCGGAGGAGCTGTTCGGATTCACCACGGAGGAGGCGCTGGGGAAGTTCGCCGGCCGCCTCCTGGTCCGGGAGGAGCATCTGGAGCTGGTGAGCGACCTGTTCGCGCGGGTGCTCGCCAAGGGGCGTACCTGGGCGGGTGTCTTCCCCATCGTGCACAAGGACGGCAGCACCCGGCTGGTGGAGTTCCGCAATATGCGGCTGCGCGGAGACAACGGGGACCTCTACGCGCTGGGGCTGGCCGCGGAGCAGCCGACGGTACGCGCGGTCGAACGCGATCTGGCACTGTCCGCCCGGCTGTTCTCGCAGACACCGGTGGGGATCGCGGTCCTGGACACCGACCTGCGGTTCGTCACCGTCAATCCGGCCCTGGAGCGCATCAACGGGATCCCGGCCGCGGAGCACATCGGCAAGCGTGTGCGGGATCTTCTCCACTTCCCCGACGTGGAGAAGATCGAGTCCGCGATGCGCCAGGTGCTGGCCACGGGAATCCCGCTGATCGACCACAGCCTCCACGGCCGTACCGAGGCCTCCCCCACCCGTGACCACGCCTGGTCGACCTCGTACTACCGGCTCGAAACCGCGGGCAACGAGGTGCTCGGACTGGCCGCGTCGATCGTGGACGTCACACACCGGTACAAGGCGGCGCTGGAAGTCACCCAGGCCCGGCAGCGGCTCGCGATGATCGCCAATGCCTCCGTGCTGATCGGGAGCACCCTGGATCTTGAGCGGACGGCGCATGAACTGGCCGACTTCGTCGTCCCGGGCCTCGCCGATCTCGCCTCCGTGGACATCCTGGACACCGCGCTGGCCACCTCGGGCACGCCCGGGACGCTGCGGTCACGGACACGGCCGATCCTGTTCCGCGCTCTGGCCGTGGTCGCCGCCCATCCGACCGAGGCGGTCCGTGCCTCCGACCCGGTCGGCGACCTCGCCACCTACGCGGCCGACCGGCTGGTCACCCGCTGTGTCACCACGGGAACCCCGGTCCTGGTTCCCCACGTCACCCGTGGCGACCTGTCCCGTATCGCCCGCAACAGCGAGGCCGCTGCCGTCCTCGACCGCGCCGGACTCCACTCGTACCTCGCTGTACCTCTCATCGCCCGCGGTCACGTACTCGGCACGCTCGACCTCAAACGGATCCGTAATCCGCTGCCGTTCGACGACGACGATGTGGCCCTGGCCCGCGAACTGGCCAACCGCGCCGCGGTCTGCGTCGACAACGCCCTCGGATACCAGCGCGAACGCGGCGCCGCCCTCACACTCCAGCGGTCCCTGCTGCCCCCGCACCCGCCGCCCCAGCCCGGCCTGGAAATCGCCCACCGCTACCAGCCCGCCGAAGCCGCCAGCGAGGTCGGCGGCGACTGGTTCGACGTCATCCCCCTCACCGGCGACACCACAGCGCTGGTCATCGGAGACGTCATGGGCAGCGGAATCACGGCCGCGGCCACCATGGGTCAACTGAGCAACGCCATCCGCACGCTGGCCGGTCTCGGCCTCGACCCCGGCGAGCTCATGCAGCACGTCGACCGCAGCTCCACCGGGCTGGAACAGACCACCGCCACCTGTCTCTACGCCGTGTACGACCCCCACAGCAACCAGTGCCGGATCTCCAACGCCGGGCATCTGCCGCCCATTCGCACACGGCCTGGCCAACCGCCGGAACTCCTCGAACTGCCCACCGGCATGCCGCTGGGGGTCGGCGGATCCTTTCCCTTCGGCACCGTCACGATCGACCTGCGCCCCGGTGACCGACTCGTCCTGTACACCGACGGCCTCGTCGAAACCCGCGAGGAGCCCATCGACGAACGCCTGGACATCCTGCTCGGCCTCCTGGACACGCCCGGCCGCCCCCTGGAGAGGACCTGCGACCAGCTCCTGCACCAACTGAGCGGCTCCACCAAGCACGACGACGTCACCCTGCTGATCGCCGAGGTGCAGCCCCACCGCACGTGAAGCGGGAGCGGACCTGCCGGAAACCGGTGGCGAGGCCACGTACCGAACGCGATGACCGGGCACCGGACCACGCATCGGAGGCTCGCATTGACCGGGCAGGTGGAGTTGCGCCGTATGGACGAGGGGACCCTCCAGGGGCTCCTCCTGGCGCCGGCCGGGCCTCGAAGGTCCGCTCCACGAGTGCACCTTCGCCGTCCTCCACGACGGAAGGACCGTGGGATCGGCGCGGCTGGCCCGCCGGGGCAGCGACGATGCCCTGGAGACAGGCATGTGGCTCGCCCGCACCGGGACGGCGCCCACGTCCATGCCCGAATGGCACTCGGACCGGATACGGCCGCCCCCTGCGGCCTCTCCGGTACGCATCCGTGGCCTACGGCAGAGCCAGGCTTACGGATGTTCCGCCGGGGGTGCCGCCGTCACCACGATGAGGGGGACACCGTCGCAGGGCCGCAGTTGCAGCCCTCCGTGTTCGGCGCCGCCTGCCGGTCCGGCCAGTACCGCCGCAAAGTCCGGGTCCTTGGTGAGTGATCCGACCAAGTGGTGGGGGTCGGTGGAGGCGGCGACCCGGCCGCGCGCGTTGACCAGGCAGGCGGGCCCCGGCAGGCGCTGCAGCAGAGGCATGACGACCGCTTCGAAGCGCCGCAGATAGATGTCGGCCGCGGCCACCCCCATGAAGCGGCCCTCGACCGTCACTGGCGCGGCGAGGGTAAGGCTGTACTCGTCGGAGCAGAGGTAGTCGACGAAAGGCCCAGCGACCGCCCGCTGCCCGGTGTCGCGGGGCAGGGAGAACCAGTCCCACTGGGTGTAGTCGTGATATGCCGACTGGTCCGGGTCCAGGTCGAGCAGCAACGGGCGGACGGTCCCGGCCGCGCTGGTCTGCCACCATTCCAGCCACGCCGGTACGTCGTCGAGCAGTCCGGGCGTCGCCACGAAGCCGATCCCCGAGACCAGGTCGTACTGAGTGAGGCAGGTGTGCAGACCGGGGCGGAGGGCGGCCAGATCGGCCGACACGGGACGACGGCCGTCCCGTATGGCCGAGGCGAGCACCGCCTGCGTGTCCGCATTGGTCCGGCCCACGGCTTCGAAGACTCCTTCGAGGACGTCACTGACGCGGGCGGCCACATCGGCGACCGTCATCCCGTCAAGAAGTGCCGCTCCGACCCTTGCGGGATGAGGATTGCTACTCAGGGGGAGCCCTCCTTCGGGCAGGGACGGCGCTCGCCGTCGGCAGCGTCAAGGCGGAGTTCGATCAGGCGCGCCATGGAAACCTGCACGCATTGTTCGGCCAGGGCCCTGGCACGGTTGCCCGCACCATCATGCACGGCGGAGATTACAGCGCGGTGACGGTCCAAAAGATCCTTGAAGTACTCGTCCTCGCCGAGTACGAGACGCAGCAGCGCCCCCAACTCGGTCCGGAAAGTGACCTCCTCCCTGGTCAGCCGGGGTGACTGAGCTGCCGCAGCCAGCTCGACATGGAAGCGCCCGAGGATACGGCTGCGCGCTGCTGTGCCCTCAGCCTCCACCAACTCTCCCAGAGATCGGCGCAATTGACGCAGATCCTCGGAGTCGGTGCGCTGGGCGGCGAGCCGGGCGGCGGCGCCCGAGACGGCCGCCCAGTGGTCGGCCAGATCACCGAGTTCCTCGGTGCTCCAGTCGGAGAGCCGGGCGCGCAGCCGGTCTTCCGCCGGCCCGTCGGGCACGGTGACGAAGCTGCCTCCGCCACGGCCCCTGCGAGTGACAACCAGTCCCTGCTGCCGCAGCGCCATCAGCGCTTCGCGCAAGGTCACAGTGGAGACGCCGAACTGCGCGGCGAGGTCGGTCTCGCCGGGCAGCTGCTCGCCATCGGCCAGCAACCCGAGGTTGATCGCGTCACCGAGCCGCCGCACCACGGCATCCACCCGGGCCAGAGTGCCGACAGGTGTGAAGACGGCGCCACGGACGCCAGGCTTGTCACGGTTCACGAGTACCCCTCACTGACTTGACCTAAATTTTACCGTGACTGAGACTTGAAATTATAACTATGACTTCATATTTTATTTCTCAACGTTCGACAACTCCAGAAAGGTTCCCACTCATGGAGGGGAAAGCCATCCGGCTGCAGGGCTTGTGCAAGTCCTTCGGCCGGACGAACGCCGTGACCGGAGTCGATCTGGAAATAGCCGAGGGCGAGTTCTTCTCGATGCTGGGTCCCTCCGGTTCGGGCAAGACCACAGTGCTCCGGATGATCGCCGGCTTCGAGGCCCCCACCAGCGGCACCATCGAACTTGCCGGCTCCGACGCCACCCACCTGGCCCCATTCGAACGGGATGTCCACACCGTCTTCCAGGACTACGCGCTCTTCCCCCACATGACTCTGGAAGAAAACGTCGCCTACGGTCTCAAAGTCCGCAAGATATCCAAGGCCGAGCGTACGAAGCAGGCCCGGGAGGCGCTGGCGAGCGTACGGCTCTCGAACTTCGGCTCCCGCCGCCCGTCCCAGCTCTCCGGAGGCCAGCGGCAGCGCGTCGCGCTGGCCCGGGCACTGGTCGGCCGCCCGAAGGTGCTGCTGCTCGACGAGCCGCTCGGCGCGCTCGACCTCAAGTTGCGTGAGCAGATGCAGGTCGAGCTCAAGGCGATCCAGCGCGAGGTCGGCATCACCTTCGTCTTCGTCACGCACGATCAGGAGGAAGCGCTGACGATGAGCGACCGGATCGCCGTGTTCAACAAGGGCCGCATCGAACAGGTCGGCACCCCGGCCGACATCTACGAACGGCCCGCCACCGCCTTCGTCGCGGGCTTCGTCGGTACGTCAAACCTCCTGACGGACCGGGTCGCCGAGCAGGTCGTGGGCAGCCGGGGAACCTACAGCGTCCGGCCGGAGAAGATTCGCCTGTTCGCCGAGAACACGGGTCCGGCAGCCGCCTACGAGCCGGAGCACTCCTCCGCCACCGGCACCGTGGCGGAGGTCGTCTACCTGGGGGACGCGACTCGTTTCCTGGTGGATCTCGACGCAGGCGGCAGGCTCACCGCCCTCCAGCAGAACCTGGATGCCTCTTCCGAGGACGTCGCCGCGTTCCGCGGCTCCCGGGTCACGCTCCGCTGGCACCAACGCCATAACTTCCGGGTCCCTGAGACCCGGTAAACGCACCCCCCACCCGCACCATCCTTCCGTCCCTCTCTTGTGGAGATGTCCCCGTGCGTCTGAACCGATCATTCCGAGCAGCGGCCACCGTCGCCGGTGCCCTGCTCCTCGCTACCGCCTGTGGTTCCCCGGACACCGCCGGCGCCACAGCGGGCGCCAGCGGTTTAAACCCGCCCAAACTCACCGCGCAGAAGACCCTCGGCAAGACGGAGGGCCAGGTGAACCTCATCGCCTGGGCCGGCTATGCGGAGGACGGCTCGAACGACCCCGAGGTCGACTGGGTCACCGACTTCGAGAAGCAGACCGGATGTCAGGTCAACACCAAGACCGCGGGCACGTCCGACGAAATGGTCAGCCTGATGAAGACGGGGCAGTACGACGCGGTCTCCGCCTCCGGCGACGCATCGCTGCGGCTGATCGCGTCCGGCGACGCTGCGCCTGTCAACACCGACTTGGTGCCCAATTACGAGGACGTCACCTTCGACCTCAAAAACCAGCAGTGGAACTCCGTCAAGGGCGTTTCCTACGGCATCCCGCACGGCCGTGGCGCCAACCTCCTCATGTACAACACCAAGGAGGTCTCCCCGGCCCCCACGTCCTGGTCCGCCGTCTTCGACAAGTCCTCGGCGTACAAGGGCAAGGTCACCGCGTATGACGCGCCCATCTACATCGCGGATGCAGCGCTCTACCTCAAGGCGACCAAGACCTCGCTCGGCATCAAGGACCCGTATGCCCTTGACCAGGAGCAGTTCGACGCCGCCGTCAGCCTGCTCAAGGAGCAGAACGCCAACGTCGGCGAGTACTGGAACGACTACCTCAAGGAGATATCCGCCTTCAAGAGCGGCGACTCGGTAATCGGCACCACCTGGCAGGTGATCGTCAACACCGCCCAGGCAGAGAAGGCGCCCGTCAAGGCGGTCCTGCCGGATGAGGGCTCCACCGGCTGGTCGGACACCTGGATGCTCTCCGCCAAGGCCAAGCATCCCAACTGTGCCTACAAGTGGATGGACTGGATCATCTCACCCAAGGTGAACGCGCAGGTCGCCGAGTACTTCGGTGAGGCCCCGTCCAACGAAAAAGCGTGCGAGTACACCGTGGATAAAAACTTCTGCACCACCTATCACGCGACTGACGCAATGTATTGGCAGGGCATTCACTTCTGGACCACGCCTATCGAGCAGTGCGTGGACGGACGTACGGACGTCAAGTGCGTGCCGTTCGCCAAGTGGGCCCAGGCCTGGACAGAGATCAAGGGCTGAGCACCGATGAAAAACACCGTGCCGGCCGCCGGATTCGTCCGGCGGCTCGCCGGGACTCTGCACCGCCATCCCAAGCTGCGGCTGTCCCTGCTCCTCACGGCACCGCTGACCTGGCTGGTGCTGGCCTACCTCGGCTCGCTGGCCGCGCTGTTCATGTCGGCGTTCTGGATGACCGACTCCTTCACCACGGACGTGGTGAGAATCTGGAACACGGACAACTTCACCGCGCTGTTCACCACCGGCGTCTACCGGCAGGTCGCCCTGCGCAGTATCGGTGTCGCCCTCGCGGTCACCGCCCTCTGCGTTCTGATCGCCTTCCCCGTGGCCTTCTACACGGCCCGGATCGCGAGCCCCAAGTGGCGGCCCTTTCTGGTCGTCGCGATCCTCACCCCGCTCTGGGCCAGTTATCTGGTCAAGGCGTACGCCTGGCGGCTCATCCTGGCCGAAGGCGGCCTGCTGGGCTGGATACTGAAGCCGTTCGGGCTCAACGGCCCCGGCTACGGACTCACCGCCACCATTCTCGTACTGACGTACCTGTGGCTCCCATACATGATCCTGCCGATCCATGCCGGACTGGAGCAGATACCCGCCAGCCTGCTGGACGCCTCCGCCGACCTCGGCGCCCGGACGGGACGAACCTTCCGCTCCGTGGTACTGCCGATGATCACGCCGTCCATCGCGGCCGGCTCGGTCTTCACCTTCTCGCTCAGCCTCGGCGACTACATCGCCGTACAGATCGTCGGCGGAAAGAGCCAGCTCATCGGCAATCTCATCTACGCCAACATCACCCTGGACCTGCCGCTGGCCGCCGCGCTCAGCACCGTGCCCGTAGTGATCATCGTCCTCTATCTGCTCGCCGTGCGCCGTACCGGAGCACTCAGCAGTCTCTGATCCGATCTGTACGCGAACGCACAGTGGAGTCCTGCACGATGAACCTCTCCCGCCCCGCACGCATCACCCTGCGCATAGCAGCCGGAGTCGGCTTCGCGGTCATCTACATCCCGCTGCTGCTGATCCTGGTCAACTCGCTCAACCCGGACCGCAGTTCGGGCTGGCCGCCACCTGGACTCACCTTCGACTGGTGGACCGTGGCCTGGGACAGCTCCGGTGCCCGCAACGCGCTGTGGACCTCGGTCAAAGCCGGACTCGGCTCCACCGGGATCGCACTGGTGCTGGGCACGTTCATCGCCTTCGCGGTGCAGCGCTACAAGTTCTTCGGCCGCGAGACGGTCTCCTTCGTGGTGGTCCTGCCGATCGCGCTGCCGGGCATCGTCACCGGCGTCGCGCTCAACTCCGCCTTCCGTACGGTGCTCGAACCCCTCGGCGTGGGACTCGGGATGTTCACGGTGATCGTCGGCCACGCCACCTTCTGTATCGTGGTCGTTTTCAACAATGTGGTCGCCCGGCTGCGCCGGATGTCCGGCTCGTACGAGGAAGCCGCCATGGACCTGGGCGCGCACAGTTTCCGTGCCTTCGTCGACATCACCCTCCCGCTGGTGCGCTCAGCGCTGGTCGCGGGCGGGCTGCTGTCCTTCGCGCTGTCCTTCGACGAAATCGTGGTAACCATTTTCACAGCGGGCCCCGGCGTCCAGACACTCCCCGTCTGGATCTTCTCCAACATGGCCCGGCCCCAACAGGCCCCCGTCGTCAACGTCGTCGCCGCCGTCCTCGTCCTGCTGTCCGTCATACCGATCTACCTCGCCCAACGGCTGTCGTCGGACACCGCCTCCGGCAGCCGCATCTGACAGGTGCCAACACGTCGAGAGATCCCAGCAGCGGGCGCTGCCACACCCACACCGCAAGCACAGAGACGCATCGGGAAGCGGCGGCTCCAAAACATACGATCCAGGTGCGGAGCCGTCCGGGCCCGAGTGGTCCCGTTGCCGCAGTTGCACCCACACAGCGGTGTCGGGGATGCGGTCTCGTGGTGACTGCCGCCACGATGAGGTCATGGTTCCCGTTGGTCCTCCGGACCGTTTCGATGCCTTCCGGGCCGTTGCCGACCGGGGCGGGCGGCCGGGAGACCGGCTGATCGAGTTGCTGGCCGAGGCAAGGGCCGGAACGGGGGACGACCCCGAAGTATGGGCTCCGGCGATCGCCGCCCGTATAGGCCTGCCGGCCGCCGCCGCCCTCGGGCCGGCCCGTTACTACGCGGACCTCGTCGCCCCGCACGGCCGCCGTCACGTCCGGGTCTGCGCGGCGGCGGCTTGCTTCGCCGCGCAGGCCGGACGGCACCTGACCGACGTGGAGCACGAGCTGGGCATCACAGCGGGCACGGCCTCACCGGACGGAGAGACGTCGCTGCAGGCAGTGCACTGTCTGGGGTACTGCTACGCGGGTCCTGCGGCGCTCGACTGCGACACGCCTTGTACAGGGCCGACGCTGGCCGGTCAGCTCGCGGGGCAGGAGCCCCATCGGGTACCGGAGATCCCGGCGGCCGATGACACCGGTGACCCCGTGCTGCTGGCAGGCGTGGTGGCTGGTGAGCCCGCGTGGCAGGTTTGGCCGCGGACGGTGACGGCAGGAACTCCTGACGAGGTCCAGATGGAGGTGGCCGCATCCGGGCTGCGGGGGCGGGGCGGCGCGGGCTTCCTGGTGGCCGCGAAGTGGGAGGCGGCCGGCCGGGCACCCGGCACCGTGGTGGTGGCCAACGGAGACGAGGGAGATCCCGGCTCCTACGCCGACCGGCTGCTGATGGAGGCGGATCCGGAGCGGGTGCTGGAGGGCTTGGCTCTGGCCTGCTTCGCGTGCGGGGCCCGGCGGGGTGTGGTGCTGGTGCGCTCGGAGTACCCGCGCGCGCTGGCGCGGATGCGGGAGGCGGTCGGGCAGGCCTACGCGGACGGGCACTTCGGCCCGGCGGCGCATGGTACGGCCACGGCCTTGGACGTACAGGTGGTGGAGGGCGCGGGGTCGTACGTCGCGGGTGAGGAGACGGCCCTGATCGCGAGCTTGGAGGGGGACCGGGGCTGTGCCCGGCCGCGCCCGCCCTACCCGACACAGCGGGGGCTGTGGGATGCGCCGACGGTGGTGAACAACGTCGAAACCCTGGCGGCTGTCCCGTGGATCGTCGCCCGGGGAGGTGAAGCGTACGCCCGGCGCGGGACACCCAGCGAGACCGGAACGAAGCTGGTCTGCCTGTCGGAGCGGTTCGCCCGGCCCGGCGCGTACGAAGTCGAGCTCGGCACCCCGGTGAAACGGATCGTCACCGAGTTGGGCGGCGGGCTGAAGGACGGCGTGGAGCTGGCCGTACTCCAGGTCGGCGGTCCGCTGGGCGGCTTCCTCGCCCCCGAGGCACTGGACGTACCGCTGACCACTGCCGACCTCGACGCCCGGGGCGCTGCCCTTGGTCATGCCGGCCTCGTCGCCTTCGACCGGCGCGTGGCTCCGGAGGACGTCATGCGGCACGTGTGGCAGTTCGCCGCCGCGGAGAGCTGCGGCGCGTGCTCGCCCTGCCGCGTGGGCTCGCGCCGCGGCCTGGAAATCGCTGCCGCAGGCACCCCGGGGGAAGAGTGGCAACGGCTGTCGCACGTTCTGGCCGAGGCGAGCCTGTGCGCCTTCGGACGGCGGATCCCGCCTGCCGTGCACAGCCTCGCCCGCGCCTACGGGGACCGACTGGCGGGATGGGCCTCATGATTGGAATCGAGACCGAGGTCGACGGCACGGGCGTTGACGTGCCCGAGGGATCTTCACTGCTCGCGGCGGTGCGGGCAGCCGGAGTCGAGTTGCCCGCACTGTGCTCCGACGGCCGGCTCAGCCCTGCCGGATCCTGCCGTACGTGTCTGGTACGGGCCGATGGGAAGATCGCGGCGGCGTGCGTAACCCCGGCCGCATCCGGTGTCCATGTCGAAACCGCCACTGACGATCTGCGGCAACTGCGTCGGGAGGCGGTGGAGGTGATCGTCTCAGCGCTGCCGCCCCGTGCCCTCGCCGACGACAAGCTCAGTGAGTTGGCGCATGTCTGCCGGTCGATGGGGATCGGCCCCGATGCGGCTCGCGGCGCCGGAGGCCGGGGCGGAGACGACTCCCACCCGTACGTCCACCTCGACCGGGACCTGTGCATTGCCTGCGGCCGGTGTGTCCGCATGTGCGCCGAGGTACAGGGCACCTTCGCCCTCACCCTGGCCGGGCGGGGCGCCGACACCGTCGTGGCGCCGGGCACCGGCGGGCCCTGGGCCGAATCGGACTGTGTGGCATGCGGCGGCTGTGTGGATACGTGTCCCACCGGGGCGATCACCGAGCCCGGTCCGGCGCGCGGGCTCACTTCCGGGATCCGCCCGACGGCGGCCCGGACGCACACCACGTGCGGCTACTGCGGCGTCGGGTGTGCGCTGGATGTCGCCACCCGCGACGGCGAGGTCACGGCTGTACTGCCCGCCCGTGACGGGCCGGTCAACAAGGGGCACGCATGCGTCAAGGGGCGCTTCGCCCACGGATACCTCACCTCCACCGAAAGGCTCACCCGGCCCCTGATGCGCCGCGACGGCCGCCT
>DATCWZ010000514.1:0-5698 GCA_036566065.1 Streptomyces sp.
TCGCCTCGCGCCTCCTTCAGGGTCACGGAACGTGACTCCTCTACGAGACAGCATGGTTGACCCACAGTCACCGCAACAAGCGCTTCGGGCATATTCCCGCGCGAAGGAGTACATGTGCTGCATACTGTGCGACCCGCGCCCAGTTGAGTCGAACACGCGCGTACGTCACATGGGGCCTCGGGGCGCGGTGCTCGCGCTGCGTCACGCTCATACCGCAGGGCCCCGGCGAGTTCCCGCCGGGGCCCCGCGGTCTTCCCGTCACACCGCGTCGGGTTCGATGACCGTGAAGTAGGACGCGAACGCGGCCACCGCGTCGGCCTCCGCGATCCGGCCGTCCCGGTCCGTGTCCAGGCTCTGCGCGGCCATGCTCGCCACCGCTTCGCCGGCGCCCAGCACCCGCAGTGCGCGCTCCACCGCCGCGACGGAGGCCGCACCCTCGTTCTCGCTGTCCGCCACCGCGATCGCCGCGCGGAGGAACGGCCGGGCGATCTCCGCGAAGCGCTCCGGGCTGTCGCGCAGGCGCTTCACGGCCCCGCCGACGAACTCCTCACGGGTGACGCGCTCGTGCCCGTCCACATCGGCGATACCGGCCATGCCCTGCCACAACGCCTCGGCCCCGGTGTAGAGCGCCTGGCCCTTGTCGCAGCGGGCCGGCGTATCGAACTCGGCGAGCAGACGGGCCGCGGCTGCGTTGAAATCGGCGCGATCGATACAGCCGTTGCCGTCCTGGTCGAAGGCGGCGAAACGGTGAGCGATCTTGCGCTCGTACTCTGCGCTGTCCATGCGGGGAGCGTACGACGCCGGAAGGGCGTCACGTGTCACTAACGCCCACCTCCGGTGTTACAACCTGGTCGTAAGTTCGGACACGTCAGTGCATCAGGGCTTCAGACGGTGAGCGGACGGGCCGCGTCGTCCGTCGCCGATTCCGTATCGGGGTAGACCTCGAACAACCGTCGTACGCCGAGCGCGGCGAGCACCTTGTTGACGTGGGAGCCGTCCTCCGCGCCGCGCGCCGGAAGTATCAGCCGGAGTCGGCCCCCGCAGGACTTCATGAGGCGGCGGGAGGCGATCAGTACACCGACACCGCTGGAGTCGCAGAAGACGACTCCGGAGAGGTCGAGGAGTACGTCGTGCCGCCCCTCGGCCACCGCGTCGTGCACGGACTGCCGGACGGCCGGCGAGGTCACCAGATCGAGCTCGCCGCGGATGTGCAGCACGGTCCAGTCGCCCTGCTGGGTCTCGTCCACCTTCAGCGTCACGCGGCTGGACCTCTCGTTCCGGGGGATCCCGTCGATGTGGAAGTTTCCGTTCCTCCCCGGGCGGCTGCCCTCGCGGCCCAGGCGCGAAACCCCGGCCGTGATCCCGGCAGTGATCCCGGCCATCCCCCAGGACACAGACGGATTCACGCAGAAATGATCACTTCCGGTGGTTTCACCAGGCCACAGAAGGCCATTTCGCGAATCATTCCCTATCACCCGGAGCCACTCGGGGGACGTACTTGGCGCAAAGGCGCATGCACCAGTGCGGGCGCGGACTACATTCGACGTGATGAGGGGCACACGTGCTGGGGGCTCGATGGCGAAGGACGCACCACCGCGCTGGGACCGCCGGATGCAGCAGCGACTGGCGCGCGGCGAGGCCGCGGCGCTCGGCGAGCTCTACGACCGGTTCGCCTCTCTCGTGCACAGTCAGGCCCACCGGATGCTCGACGACGATGACGCCGCGGACCTGGTGACCCGTGAGGTCTTCGGGTATGTGTGGGAGAACCCCGACGCCTACGACCCGAAGCAGGGCCCGATGAGGTCCTGGGTCGCCGACCTCACCCTGCGCCGGTCCGAGCGGCGGCTGCGTACGACGCAGACCTCGGCGTACGAGGACGAGTACGGCGAGGGGGAGCGGCCGTCCCCGGAGGCGCTGGAACAGCGGGTGATCATGGCCAGGGCGGCGGCCCGCGCCGACTTCATCGTCGCCTCGATGCCCGCCCCGCTGCGTGCCGTGCTGGAACTGGCGTACGTCCAGCGGCGTGACTACCGGCAGGCGGCGGCCGATCTCGGCGTCAGCGAGGACGAGGCCCGCCACCGGCTGCGGCTCGGGCTGCAACTGCTCTCCACCGCGAAGTCCCGCCCACTGGACGGGACTTCACCGCCCGGATTCGGACCCGCCCTGTGACCGGCACCGGCGACGACGGCCGCGACGACGAGACCGGGGGCGCCCGGCGCATACCCGCACCCAGACCGGCCCTGGACAGCCTCAGGCCCCAGGCCGATCAGCGTCCGGTTACGGAACTGCCCCACGAGGTGCTCAGGGCGCTGCTCGGCGCCTGGGCGCTCGCCGCCTGCTCCGCCGCCGAGTCGGAGGCCGTCGACGCCCACCTCACCACCTGCGCGTCCTGTGCCGACGAAGCGCTGCGGCTGCGGGAGGCCGTGACACTGCTGCACACCGACCGCAGCCTGGATCTGGACCCGAAGCTGCGGGTCCGGGTCCTGGAGGCGTGTCTCGGCCGGCGCCCGGCGAAGATCCCGGTGCCGCCCTGGGCAGTTCCGTACGACGCGGAGACGGCGCGGCTCGACGCGCTGCTGCGGGACTTCGGCGACTCGGAGTGGCACGCCCCGGTGCGGCTGAAGTGGTTCAGGGGCGAGAAGCCCGTGACCCGTAAGACGACGGTCGCCGGGGTCATCGGCCATCTCATGACCGTGGACGGGCTGGTATCCACGACGCTGGGCCTGGACGACCCGCTGGGCGGGAATGACAACGCTGCCATGTCGCCCACCGAGCGCACCGAAACATATTGGTCAGCCGCTTACCGGCCGCTGACCCGGACGGTCCGCGGCCCCTGGCGCGAGCAGAGCCACGCGCTGATCCGTACGGCATCCCTGTCCGGCCGCGGCGTCACGGAACTCTGCGTTCCTTACGGGGAGTCCGCGCTGCCGCTGGAGGACTCCATGCTGGACCGGGCGTTCGAATGCTGGATACACGCCAGTGACATCGCGGACGCGGTGGACTATCCGTACGAGCCGCCGTCCGCCCCGCATCTCCACCGGATGATCGATCTCGCGGCCAGGCTGCTGCCCGTGGCCCTCGCGGGACGGCGCCGCGCGGGGCTCGCCGCACCGGCCCGTGAGCTGGTCACGGCGGGTTCGCCGGGCCGTTCGCTGCATCTGGAGGTCGAGGGCGGGGGCGGCGGCGACTGGTACATCGCGCTGGACTCACCGGCCGCGGTCGGCTCCCCCGAGCACACGGTGGCGCAGGTCGCGCTGGACGGTGTGGAGTTCTGCCTGCTCGTGGCGGGCCACATCTCGCCGGAGGAGGCGGCGGCCGGCCAGGAGGGCGACCGCGAGGCGATCAGCGATGTGCTGTACGCCGCGGCCTCCCTCAGCCGGCTCTGAGGTCAGAGAGCCCGGACCGCGTGCCTAGGCGAAGACCACCGTGCGGCGGCCGTTGAGCAGGATGCGCCGCTCCGCGTGCCACTTCACCGCGCGGGACAGCGCCTGGCACTCCACATCGCGCCCGATGGCGACGAGCTGCGCCGGGGTGACGCCGTGGCCGACCCGCTCGACCTCCTGCTCGATGATCGGGCCTTCGTCGAGGTCGGCGGTCACATAGTGCGCCGTCGCACCGATCAGCTTCACGCCGCGCGCATGGGCCTGGTGGTAGGGCTTGGCGCCCTTGAAGCTCGGCAGGAACGAGTGGTGGATGTTGATGATCCGGCCGCTGAGCTGCTTGCAGATGTCGTCGGAGAGGACCTGCATATAGCGGGCCAGGACGACCAGTTCGACGTTCTCGCCGCGCACCAGCTCAAGCAGTCGCGCTTCGGCCTCCGCCTTGTTGTCCCTGGTCACCGGGATGTGGCGGAACGGCACATCGTACGAGGCGACCAGCTCGGCGAACTCCGTGTGGTTGGAGACGACGGCCGCGATCTCGACCGGCAGCGCCCCGGTCCTGGACCGGAACAGCAGGTCGTTGAGGCAGTGCCCGAACTTGCTGACCATCAGCACGACCCGCATCCGGTCCGACGCGCGGTGTATCTGCCAGTCCATCCGGAACGAGTCCCCGACGGCGGCGAAGCTGGCCCGCAGCTTCTCCAGGGTGACGGTCGCGCCCGCCGTGAAGGAGACGCGCATGAAGAAGAGGCCGGTGTCGTGGTCGCCGAACTGCTGACTGTCCTCGATGTTGCAGCCGGTCATGAAGAGGAAGCTCGACACGGCGTGCACGATGCCCTGTCTGTCGGGGCAGGAGAGCGTGAGGACGTACTGCTCCGACGCGGCGGCCGGGGCGGCGGGATCGAGAAGGTCGGCAGGTTCAGGCGCGGTCATCCCTGTAGCGTCCCACACCGGCCCGACATCACGCCGATCCGTTCATCTGGCGGAGCACCTCCAGCGACCGGGGCGCGGCGTCCGGGTCCTCGCCGTCGTTCATGGCGAGCATCACATGGGCCTCGCGGGCCGCTCGTACGGCCTCGGGCCAGCCCGGATGCTCCAGATAGGCGGATACGGGAGCGTCCGCGCCGACCTGGTGCATGATGCGCAGCACCCGGAGCGCGGCGACATCCACGAGGGCGGCCTCGGCCGAGTCGCGAAAGATCGTCCCGATGTATTTCTCGGCGGACCAGTTGTCCAGCCAGGTGTCCTCGACCAGACGGTACACGGCGTCGGTGACGTCGCCGTACCCTTCGAGGCCGGTCAGCCAGCACTCGCGGTGGAAGACGGGGTCGGAGAGCATGTGCAGCGCGGAGCGCACATTGCTGCGCCAGCGCCACCACGGCATGTCATTGTGCGGCATGCCGCCCATGGTGGAGGAGCGACGGCCGCTACGGGAAGTGTTCTCCGAACCTTGCTGCACGATTGTCGATCGTACGTTCCTTTGTACGGTGCGCTCACGGACCCCCGTGATCAGAGGTCCGTAAAGCTGCGCTTGGTGAGGCTGTACTTCTCGGCGATGGAGTTCCACATGCGCGACGCCTGCTTCTTGGCGGAGCTGGCCTCGCCGCTGGCCTCGTTGGCCCGCGCGGTCTCGTTCGTCGACCGGGCGTGGCCGCCCTTGCAGACCTTCTTGTTGTTCTTGGCCTGGCCCGCCCAGGCCGCGTAGTGCTCATCGGCCTTCGCCGACGCCTGCCATGCCTTGGTCAGCGAACTCGTCAGCTCCGCGTGGTCGGGCAGCTTGTCGACGTTGAGGTCGCCGAGGCGGGTCACCAGTTCGCGGCGCTGCTGGGCGGCGCCCTTCAGGTCCGCGGCGGCCTGGTCGAGCGCCTGGCAGCCTCTGATCTTCTCGACGGCGCTGATCACGGCGGACCGGCTGCTGTTGCTGTCGGCGAGCAGCTTGTCGAGCTCCTTGGCCTGCGCCTCCGCCGGGTCGGCAGCCGCCTTCGTGTTCGGCTGGCCCGCCTGCGAACTCTGCGCGGCCACCGGCTGCTTGTCGTCCCCGCCCGGGTCGTCGCCGCCGCTGAGCAGCGCGCCCGCGCCGAGGCCGACGACGGCGCAGCCCACGACGACGCCGACGATCAGCGAGATGTGCGACGAGCGCTTGCGCTCGCCGTGGTTCTGCTGCTCGGGCGGCTCGTAACCGCGCTGGTAGGGCTGGGGAGCGGGGGGAGGCTGCATACGTCCGTACTGGCCGCCCCGCTGCCCGGCGTCGAACTGGGGTATCTGCTGCGTGGCGCCCGCGGGCCCCTCGTTGCGGAAAAGGTTGTCGAACTCGGCGG
>DATCWZ010000663.1:0-5097 GCA_036566065.1 Streptomyces sp.
CCAGTTCCTGGCACAGGAGTACCGCCACGTCATACTCGGCCGGAACCTCAGCGATCTCGATGCCTACCTCGGCACGAGCCGCCGCGGGCGCGGCACCGGCCTCGGGCCCTCCCGCCGCCGGGAGGTGTGGAGGGGCGTCGAGCGGTTCGAACAGTTCCTGCGTGACCGCGGCGAGACGACGCACCTGCGCATCTGTGCCCGGGCGGCGGAACTCCTCGCCGGTGCGCCAACTCCGTACGCCCATGTCGTCATCGACGAGGCACAGGACCTGCATCCCGCGCAGTGGCGTGTGCTGCGCGCCGCCGTGGCTCCCGGCCCCGACGACCTGTTCATCACCGGCGACCCGCACCAGCGGATCTACGACTCCCGGGTCTCGCTCGGCTCCCTGGGCATCACCACCGCCGGACGCAGCTTCCGGCTGCGCGTCAACTACCGCTCGACCGAGGAGATCCTCGCCTGGTCGGCGCGGCTCCTCGCGCCCGTCACCGTCGACGCGCTCGACGGCGAGGGGACGGATTCGCTGGCCGGATACCGCTCGCTGCTCCACGGGCGGCGCCCGCAGGCGCAGGGGTACGCGACCCGGCAGGAGGAGACCGAGGCGCTGGTGGAGCGGGTCCGGGCGCTGCTCGCCGAGGGCCTGTCACCGCACGAGATCGGCGTGTGCGCTCGCTTCAACCTCTCCCTGGACGCGGCCGAGGAGAAGCTCAGGTCTGCGGGCGTCCCGGTGCTGCGGGTCAAGGGGCAGGCCGCGCAGGGGGCCGAGGGGGTGCGGTTGGCGACGATGCACGCGATGAAGGGGCTGGAGTTCCGCGCGGTGTCCGTCCTCGGCGTCGCGGAGGGGAACGTGCCGTTCGCCCGCGGGATCACCCCGCGCGAGGCGGACACGCTGCAGCACGACGCGGACCTGCTCCGGGAACGTTGCCTGCTCTTCGTCGCCTGCACCCGGGCCCGCGAGGCGCTGAGTGTGACGTGGAGCGGGACGCCGAGCCCGTTTCTGCAGGGGGCCGCCTGAACTCCTGACTCCTCACTCCTCTGGGGCCAGGGCGCCCGTGGCGAGGCCGTCACGGGCGACTTCGGCGAGCCGCCGGCTCAGCTCGTCGGCCTTGCGTATTCCTTCCTCGAACGCGGACAGGGCCCGGAAGGCGGAGCCGTACCGGCGCTGCTCGTCGATGTTCATACGGGGGATACGGGACCCCCTGCCGTCAAGACGGTAGGTCCCGCTGGCGGTTGTGGACCGGCGGGTGTTGGCGGAGCTGCGCAGGAACCCCCGTAGATAGTCCGTGTCGAGCTGCTCGCTGGCGGAGACCGGTTCCGGACCGTCGTACGTGACGAGTCCGGCACGGGCGAGATCCGCGACGCTGGTGGTGGCCCTGTTCAGCGAGCCCGGTTCACCGCCCGCCGCGAGCCCGGGCAGGAGCGCGACGAGCCGGCGGATCAGGTCCTCCAGCTCCTCGCGTAGGGCGGCGTACTCGGCGGGGTAGTCGCGGTGCCGGGGCCGGAGGTGGCTGCCGGGGGTCAGGTCGACGGTGTCGTCGAGGAGTTCGATCAGGGGCACGTCGGCGACCTGGTCGGGGCGTGGTTCCAGGGTGCTGTCGGGGCTGTTGCCCGTCAGGTCGACCATGCGCACGGTGTGGTCAGTATTGTTCCCCGGGCGCTGCAGACACCACAGATGGACGGGCAGGGCGTGCGAAGTCGCCGTTCCTGGCGGCAGAGCGACCACTTGGCGCAGGATGCCCCGGCGTACGAGCTCCGACCGGATGCGGCGGCCTGCCTTGCGGTAGGCGACCGAGGCCGGCATCACCATGAGGACCTGGCCGCCGGGCGCGGTGTGCGCGTACGCGTGCTGGAGCCAGGCAAGTTCGCCTTCGGCCTTGGACGGGGTGCCGAGTTCCCAGCGGGCGTCGAGCAGCAGCTCCTCCCGCCCCCACTCGGTCCCCCCGGTCGGCGGGTCGCAGACCACCAGGTCCGCCTTGAGGCCCGGCCATGCGTCCGCGCGCAGGGAATCACCTGCCACGACGCGCACGCCCGACCGGCCCAGGAGGTCGGCGCGGAGCTGTGCGAAACGCGCGCTGTCGGCGTCCGACTCCTGGCCGCAGCAGCGCATCCCGGCCTCGGAGGCGACGGCCAGGAGCAGCACGCCGATCCCGCACGCGGGGTCGAAGACCGTGGCGTCGCCCGGGAGTTCGGGAGCGAAGTGGCACACGGCCCGTACCACGCGCTCGGGAGTCACCTGGTCCGATCCCGCGCGCCGGGCGGAATCCATGAACCGCTCGGTCAGCCCGTTCACGAGGCCGACGGGCGCTTCGGTGCGAGCGAGCTCCCGTACGCGGGTGGCGATGCCATCCGGCAGTCCCGGCGCCCGTTCTCCGGCCAGTACCGCGGCCGCACCTGCCAGGCCCGCGATCATCTGCTCCCCGTACGCGGTCCGCATGGCCTGCCACAGCTCGACCTCGGGTGACACCTCCTGGCCCTTGCGCTGCCTGTCCAGCCACTCCTGGACCTCGGCGAGTGCGTAGAGCGGGCTGTTCGCGCCGCCTCCCGCCGGGGCGGGGAAGTCGTCGTGCCGCCGACGCCAGTTGGAGACAGCGGCCCGGGTGACTCCAGCCAGCCGGGCGATCTCGGAACCGGTGACAAGCGGTCCGACCGATGAAGCGGCATTGTCCGTCATGGTTCCACGGTACACGGGGCGGGATTTCTGTTCGTAATAGCCATCCGTTGACGTCGTACACACCCAGACAGCAGGAATCAGCGGGCGCGGAAGGCGGTGAAGGTCTCGCGGACCGCCGCCGCGTCGGCGCCCCGGGCGAGCAGGGCGTGCAGCAGGAGCCGTGCCTGGTACGGGCCGAGGTCTCCGGCACCGATGAGTCCGCGGCCGAGGAGGTCCTTCTCGGATCCGGGGAAGCTGTACGTGTCCGAGAGTACGGGCCCGTTGCCGATGCGGGAGGCGAGGACCACGGGGATGCGGGACGCGAACTTGGCGAGCCCTTCGACGAGGCGCTCCGGGACGTGGCCCGCGCCGAAGGCCGCGACCACGAGGCCGTCGCAGTGGCCGTCCCAGAGGGCGAGGAGCGGACCGTCGTCGCCAAGGGTGGCGGTATAAAGCCCGACGCGCACCTCACGGTCGTATGCGTCGACGCCGACCAGCGGTCCCCGGGGCGGCAGGCCGCCCACCATCCGCACCCGGTTCTCCGAGACCCGCGCGACCGGGCCGCTCGCCGGTGAGGTGAAGGCGGCGGGGCTGGTGGTGTGGGACTTGCGGACGGTCCGGGCCAAGTGGATCTCGTCGCCGAGTACGACGAGGCACCCGGCGCCGCGAAGCCCGGGGTCCGCGGCGGCCAGGACGGCAGCGTGCAGGTTGGCCGGACCGTCGGCGCCGGGCAGGGTGGGGTTCCGCATCGCACCGGTTACGACGACCGGCTGTTCATGGCCGTGATGGAGGCCGAGGAGGAAGGCGGTCTCCTCGATGGTGTCGGTGCCCTGGGTAATAACAACGCCATCAACGTCCCCGGTCTCCAGCTCCGCCGCGATCGCGGCCGACAGCGCGGTGAGATCCTCGAAGGTCAAGGAGGCACTGGGCAACCGCCGGAAGTCCCGCACGGTGAGACCGATGCCACTCGTGGCCAGGGCGGGTACTGCGGCAAGGAGTTCATGCGCGGAAAGCGCGGGCACGACGCCACCGGTGGCGGGATCGGCGGTCATGGCAATGGTGCCACCAAGAGAAAAGACCACCACGTTCCTACCCAACCCCGCCATATCCCCTGCTCTCCTGCCCCTGCGGCCGCCTCACAACTGGTTCCCGCAGGCTATCGGGTCGGTCGGCCCGGGTGATCCGGGTGCGCTCCGAGGACGCCGTACGAAGACCAACTGTGGCTGAGTACCTGACCGTTCTGACCACGACCGACGCCGCCAAGAAGGCCCAGGCCCTGGCCACCAGCGCGGTGGAGGCCAAGGAGGCGGCCTGTGCGCAGATTGATGGGTCAATCATCAGCGTGTACCGGTCGGAGGGCGCGGTTCAGGCGGACCAGGAATGGCGCGTGCTCTACAAGACGCGGCGCGGATATCCCCGGCGAGGTCCCGCGCCGCACCGTGCTGGCCGTCAGAGATCACCCATCGTCGTCCTCGTCATCGGAGTCGAAGTCGAAGGCCAACTGGCTCGCTACAGCGTGGCCCGTAACGGCACCGACCAGGTGCTCCGTCGGATCCACGGTGTCCTCGACCTGGTGAGGCAGAGCGTAGTCGTCCGCGAGCCGCGCAAGATGCAGGAGCAGGGGCAGAGCCAGCCCGTCGCGACCAGCGCGGTAATCCTCGCTGAAACGCTGCTCGTGAACGAATGCGGCCCATGCCTCAGCATCGTCGCCGGGCTGGAGGCACGCGACGGTCAGTTCGAGGAGATTCGGATTCCAGGCGTTCACCGTCGGCCGGTAAGTGTTGTTGCCCGAGGCGTTAGTGTGCGGAGTCAGTTTGGCGTCGTCCATGGTGAGCTTCGTCTGCGTGCCGGACTTGCCGCTGGTGCTATAGAAGACGCGGTCCGAGTCTCCCTGCACCCCGGGCCGCCACAGCCCCATCGTGATGCCCCCGCTCTGCTTGCCCTCCAATTCGGGGTGGAGCTCCTCCGCCTCGGCCCAGCACTGTGCCGTCTCGTCCCGGCTGCCGTCGGCGATCCGGACGACACGAAGTTTCTTGCCGTACACACTGATCTTCTGGGTAGGACCGCCGTAGAGGCCGAGCCTGTCCCGTTCCAGGCCGTCGTTCCTCAGCCACGGCCAGCGCTTCCGGACGTCCTGAGCGTGAACCAGGACCAGCGTCGGGGTACTGCGCAACCGCCTGAGGGTCTTCTCGACGAAGGCGGCCGTGGATGCCGATTGGTCCGCGCTGTTCTTCCTGCCTTCGACTCGTCCCGTCAACGACGTAAGAAGTTCGGGGTACGGCACCCAACCCTGCATGTCGGCCGACTTGCCCATGATGCGCTTCGCGTTCGGTTGGATGAGCAGCGCGATCGGCGTGAACTGCTGCTTGCCCGTGGGCCCGTCCAGGCGGCGTTCCACCAGGTGGAAGGCCACCTGGTTCAGGTCCGCGGGGATGAGCGTGTCACCGAGC
>DATCWZ010000705.1:0-3673 GCA_036566065.1 Streptomyces sp.
GGAGCGCGCGCGCTTCGACGACACCACCAAGTGCATCCTGTGCGCCGCGTGCACGTCGTCGTGCCCGGTGTACTGGGCCGACGGCCAGTACTTCGGCCCGGCGGCGATCGTCAACGCGCACCGCTTCATCTTCGACTCGCGTGACGAGGGCGGCGAGCAGCGCCTGGAGATCCTCAATGACCGTGACGGCGTGTGGCGTTGCCGTACGGTGTTCAACTGCACGGACGCCTGCCCGCGGGGCATCGAGGTCACCAAGGCGATCATGGAAGTGAAGCGGGCGCTGATCACGCGCCGCTTCTGACCCAGGTCGTGGTCATCGGGAGGCCCCGTTACCGCACGGACCGTGCGGTAACGGGGCCTTTTCGGTGCGCCGCGCAGGCACGGGCGGTACGGTCGTGCGGGGCAGGAGCTCTGTCCGAGGAGAACGGGGGACGTCGTGAGCGATCCGAATCCGTATGCGGGGGACTCATACAAGTGGGGCCCGCCCCAGCAGCCGGGCAACCCGCCCACGGTGGCGGACGGACAGGCTTACGGCTACCCGGCACCGGGCTCCCACCCCGGGTACGGCTATCCGGGCCCCGGTCAGCCGACACAGCCCGGCTTCAATCTGCCGGTCCAGCAGGGGATGCCGAACGGCGGCGGTGTGCCGATGCTGTCCTTCGGTGACATCACCGTCATGAGCGACTCGATCGTGACGCCGTCCGGCACGATGCCCCTCAAAGGCGCGGTGTGGACGGCTACCGACATGTCCCGTACGGAGGAGAAGATCCCCACCGTGGCGATCGTGCTCGCGATCATCTTCGCGCTGTTCTGCCTGATCGGGCTGCTGTTCCTGCTGATGAAGGAGAAGCGTACGACGGGCTTCATCCAGGTCACCGTGACCAGCGGTGGCAGGCACCACTCGACGATGATTCCGGCGATGTCCCCCGAGACTTCTCAGATGGTCATGGCCCAGGTCAATACCGCGCGTTCGATGAGCGTCTGATCCGGCGGAGGGCAGGCGCGTGCCGTCGCTGCGGCTGCTGATGGGCAGTCACCTGCGGGTCGGTGGCTGCGCTCCCCTGCCGAGCGTCGACGAACCGCGCGCCGAGATCACCGAAGCCCTCACCTCCTGATCGAAAACCCTTGGACGTACGCCCGCAGGGCGTACGTCTCTTTGTCGTGCCCGGATCCTTCTCCGTGGGCAGACTTGAACATGTTCAAGTCTGCGTCTACAGTCACCGGCATCAGCTTTTTTGAACGCGTTCAAGGGAGGGTGGGGCATGGACCTCACTGTTGTCGCGTACGTCATCTATCTGCTCATCAGCGTGGCGTTGACCATCTGGGTCGCCCGCACGCTCAGCCGGAACGGCAGGGTCTTCCTCGCCGATGTCCTGCACGGGAACGAGAAGCTGGCCGACGCCGTCAACCATCTGCTGGTGGTCGGCTTCTACCTGGTCAACCTCGGCTTCGTGACCCTGTATCTGAAGAACTCGGAGGGGGTCGCGGATGCCCGGGGGCTCTTCGACGCGCTGTCGTCGAAGGTCGGCGTCGTGCTGCTGGTCCTCGGCGTGCTGCACCTCGGCAACGTCTACGTACTCAACAAGATCCGCCGGCGCGGAATCATGGAACGCGAGCAGACGCCGCCCGTGCCGCCGCAGGGCTGGGCCGCGCCCGCCGCGGAGTGAGGGAGCGGTGACTTCGCGAGGGGCGCATACCCCGGTCAATCGGCTCATGGTGCTGTACGACGCCCAGTGCCCGCTCTGCGTCCATCTGCGGCACTGGCTGCTGAGGCAGCGTCAGCTCGTACCGCTCGATCTGGTCCCGGCGGGTTCGCAGGAGGCGCGGCGGCGCTTCCCCAGGCTCGACCACGCGGGCACGCTCCAGGAGATCACGGTGATCGGCGACCTGGGCCAGGTCTACCGGGGTACGGACGCCTGGATCGTCTGTCTCTGGGCGCTGGCCGAGCACCGGCCGAAGGCCCACTGGCTGTCCACCCCGGCGGGCCGGCCGTTCGCCCGGGCGAGCGTGCTCGCGGCGGCGAAGTACCGGTCGCTCACGGCCGGGCCGTGCGAGGAGGGGAGCGGGCGCTGCGAGGTGCCGGATCCGGGGCCCGGCCTGCCCGGATAACCTTGGGGCCGTGGTGAAGGAAGAGAGCGACCAGCAGGACGTGACGGCGGACACGGCGGGCAGGACGGGCAGGACGGCGAAGGCTCAGAAGAGTGAGCAGACCCGCACCCTGATCCTCGGGACCGCGCTCCGGCTCTTCGAGGAGCGGGGTTACGACCGTACGACGATGCGGGCCATCGCGAAGGAAGCCGGAGTCTCCGTCGGAAACGCCTACTACTACTTCTCTTCGAAGGAACACCTGGTCCAGGGCTTCTACGACCGGATCGCCGCCGAGCACGAGGCGGCGGTCCAGCCCGTTCTGGCGGGCGACAAGGACCTGGCCGTACGGATCAGGGGGGTGCTGCTCTGCTGGCTGGACGTGGCCGAACAGTACCACCGCTTCGCCGCCCAGTTCTTCAAGAACGCCGCCGACCCGGACAGCCCGCTCTCCCCGTTCTCCGAGGATTCCGTCGCCGCCCGCGAGGCGGCCATCTCCGTGCACGAGCGGTGCCTGTCGGGCTCCAGCACCAAGCCGGACCCCGAGCTGGCCGGGCTGCTGCCCGAGCTGATGTGGCTGATGCAGATGGGCCTCGTCCTGTACTGGGTGTACGACAGGACGGAAGGCACCGAGCGCAGCCGGCGGCTCGTCGAGCGCACCGCACCGATCGCCGCACGGGCGATCGCCCTGTCCCGGTTCCGGGTGCTGCGGCCGCTCGTACGGCAGGTCCATGACGTACTCGTGGACTTCATGCCCGCGCCCGTGCGGCCGGGCAGTCACGGCTGAGCGGGCCGCGTGGGCCGTTACGCCTGGCGGGAGGCGAGTTCCACGATGGTGATGTCGGAGGGGGCGCCGACCCGTACGGGCGGGCCCCAGGCACCCGCGCCGCGCGTGACGTAGAGCTGGGTGTCGCCGTAGCGTTCCAGCCCGGCGACGGTGGGGTTGGCGAGTTCGGCAATGTAGTTGCCGGGCCAGAGCTGGCCGCCGTGCGTGTGTCCCGACAACTGGAGATCGACACCGTGTTCGACCGCGTCATGGATGACGACGGGCTGGTGCGCGAGCAGCACGCAGGCGCGTGAGCGGTCCCGGTCTCCGAGCGCGCGTACGAAGTCGGGGCCCTGGCCCTCGCTCTCGCCCACGATGTCATTGACGCCCGCGAGATCGAACCCGTCGAATTCGACGCGGGCGTTCTCCAGCGGGTGCAGCCCCAGTTCGCGCACGTGATCGACCCACTGGGCGGCGCCGGAGAAGTACTCGTGGTTCCCGGTGACGAAATAGCTGCCGTGGCGGGCTTCGAGCCGGGCCAGCGGTTCGGCGGCGGAGCCCAGGTCGGCGACCGAGCCGTCGACGAGGTCGCCGACGACGGCGATCAGGTCGGGCCGGGTCGCGTTGATGGTGTCGACGATGCGCCGGGTGTGGGCGCGGCCGAGGATCGGGCCCAGGTGGATGTCGCTGACGACGGCGATCCGGTAGCCGTGGGCCGAGCGGGGCAGCTTGGCGAGCGGCACGGTGACCCGCTTGACGCGGGGGCCGCGCAGGACACCGTAGGTGCCGTATCCGACCGTGCCGAGCCCGGCCACGGCCGCC
>DATCWZ010000339.1:0-4083 GCA_036566065.1 Streptomyces sp.
TGCGCCGACGCCCGCCTCTGCGGCGTGCCGGGCGGCGGTACGGACCCGGGCCCCGGCCTCGGCGGCACCGTGGAGCAGACCGCGGCGGTCGGCTCGGGCCAGAGCTTCCGGGGCGTCGAGCAACGACTCGTCGAGCATGTCGGTTGGCCTCCGATCACCTGCTGAACAGCGTACGGGCTACTCGGGGCGACGGGCTTCGTCGACGAGCAGCACCGGAATGCCGTCCCGTACCGGGTAGGCGAGGGCGCAGTCCGTGCCCGTGCAGACCAGCTCGGGGGTGTCGGCCGCCGAGCGGTCGTCGAGCGGGGAGTGGCAGGCCGGGCAGGCGAGGATCTCCAGGAGGCCGGCTTCGAGCGGCATGAGGTGGGTCCCTTCGGACATGCGGTACGACGGACCGGATCCGGGCGGATCCGGGTTCTGCTCCCCTGGCCGGGGCCACGTCAGCCTACCGCCGGGCCCCCGCCGACGCGGCCCGGCGGCCCCACCCGAACTGCGGCCTCACAGCCCGCGGACCAGTGTCAGTACCTCGTCCCGTACCGCAGTCATCGTCTTCTCGTCGCGGGCCTCGACGTTCAGCCGCAGCAGCGGTTCCGTGTTGGACGCCCGGAGGTTGAACCACCAGTCGGCCGATGTCGCCGTCAGGCCGTCGAGGTCGTCGAAGGTCACATCGGTACGGTTCCCGTACGCCTTCCTGACCGCCGCCACCCGCTCCGCCTGGTCCTCGACGGTGGAGTTGATCTCGCCGGAGCCCGTGTAGCGGTCGTACTCGGCGAGAAGCCCGGACAGCGGGCCGTCCTGGCCGCCGAGCGCGGCCAGCACATGCAGGGCGGCGAGCATGCCCGTATCGGCGTTCCAGAAGTCCCGGAAGTAGTAGTGCGCGGAGTGCTCACCGCCGAAGAGCGCGCGGTGCCGGGCCATCTCCGCCTTGATGAAGGAGTGGCCCACGCGGGTGCGGACAGGGGTTCCGCCGTTCTCGCGGACGACCTCCGGGACCGACCAGGACGTGATCAGGTTGTGGATGACAGTGCCCTTGCCGCCGTTGCGCGCCAGCTCGCGGGCCGCGACAAGGGCCGTGATCGCGGAGGGGGAGACCCCGTTGCCCCGTTCGTCGACGACGAAGCAGCGGTCCGCGTCGCCGTCGAAGGCGAGGCCGAGATCGGCGCCCTCTTCCAGCACCCGGGCCCGGAGGTCGGTGATGTTCTTCGGGTCGAGCGGGTTCGCCTCGTGGTGGGGGAAGGTGCCGTCCAGTTCGAAGTACATCGGTACGAGGTCGAGCGGCAGCCCCGCGAAGACGGTGGGTACGGTGTGGCCGCCCATGCCGTTGCCCGCGTCCACCACGACCTTGAGCGGCCGGATCGCGGTCAGGTCGACCAGGCCCAGCAGGTGCGCCGCGTAGTCGGCGAGGGTGTCGCGTTCGGTGACCGTGCCCACGGGGCGGGCCCCTTCCGTGGCTGGGGCGCCGTGCTCGGACCACTGCTCGACGAGCGAGCGGATCTCGGTCAGGCCGGTGTCCTGGCCAACCGGCACGGCCCCGGCGCGGCACATCTTGATGCCGTTGTAGCGCGCCGGGTTGTGCGAGGCCGTGAACATCGCCCCTGGCAGGTCCAGCGCCCCGGACGCGTAATACATCTGGTCGGTCGAGCAGAGGCCGATCAGTGTGACGTCGGCGCCGCGTGCCGTGGCGCCCCGCGCGAAGGCACCGGCAAGACCGGGCGACGAGGGCCGCATGTCGTGGCCGATGACGATCGCGGCCGCCCTGGTGACCTGGACGAAGGCCGCACCGAACAGTTCGGCCAGCGATTCGTCCCACTGGTCCGGCACCACTCCACGTACGTCGTACGCCTTCACGAGCTGCGACAGATCAGCGACCACGGCAGGCCCTCCTGAGGATCTCTACGGTGCCGCCCAAACTACCCGGCGCCTCCCGACCGTCCCTCAGGGGAGCATCCAGCCCAGTACGGACGTGCTCTGCGCCATCACGATCAGACACATCGCCAGCAGCAGCCCGAGGCTCCACGGCAGCACCTTGCGCAGCAGGTCGCCCTCGCGTCCGGCGAGTCCGACGGCCGCGCAGGCGATCGCCAGATTCTGCGGGGAGATCATCTTGCCCAGCACCCCGCCGGAACTGTTCGCGGCGGCGAGCAGCGCGGGCGAGAGGCCGGATTCATGGGCGGCGGACACCTGTAGGGCGCCGAAGAGCGCGTTGGCCGAGGTGTCGGAGCCGGAGACCGCGACGCCGAACCAGCCGAGCACCGGCGAGAGGAAGGCGAGTCCGGCGCCCGCCGCGGCCACGAAATGGCCGATGGTGGCGGCCTGGCCGGACAGGTTCATGACGTAGGCGAGGGCGAGTACGGAGACCACGGTGAGGATCGCGTGCCGCAGTTCGTGCACCGTGGCCGCCCACTCACGCAGCGCCGCCCCCGCCCGTACCCGCAGGACCACGGCACTGGCCAGGCCCGCCAGCAGGACGAGCGTGCCGCCGGTGGCGAGGAGGGGCAGGCTGAAGTGGTTGGCGCCGACGGGGTGTCCGGCGGGGTCCGCGACGTTCAGGAACGGCCAGTCGAAGACCTGGGTCGCCTCGGCGAGCAGCCGCTTGACGGGCGGGATCTGGGCGAGGGAGAAGACGGCGACGATGAGGGCGTACGGGGCGTAGGCGCGCAGCACCTCGTCGCGCGGGTCGTCCTGGTCGAGGTCGTCGCTGCGTACGCCGGTCAGTACGGCGGCGCGTACCGGCTCGGCGGCCGGCTTGCGCGCGCCCGGCACGAGGACGAGTGCGCCGGCGCCCACGAGTGAGGCCGCGATGTCGGCGAGTTGGGCGGAGAAGAAGTTGGACGCGGCGAACTGGGCGACGGCGAACGCGACCCCGCAGACGAGGGCGGGCAGCCAGGTCTCCCGCAGGCCGCGCTTCCCGTCCACCAGGAAGACCAGGATCAGCGGTACGACCAGGGCGAGCAGCGGGGTCTGGCGGCCGACCACGGTGGCCACGTCGTCCAGCGGCAGCCCCGTGACCTGGGCGAGCGTCACGACGGGCGTGCCCATGGCGCCGAAGGCGACGGGCGCGGTGTTGGCGACCAGCGAGACGATGGCGGCCTTCACGGGATCGAAGCCGAGCGCCACCAGCATCACGGAGCAGATCGCGACGGGCGCGCCGAATCCGGCCAGCGCCTCCAGCAGTGCGCCGAAGCAGAAGGCGATCACGAGGGCCTGGATGCGGGGGTCGTCGGAGAGCCGGCCGAAGGAGCGGCGCAGCACGTCGAAGTGCTTGGTGCGGACGGTCATCCGGTACACCCACAGGGCGTTGACGACGATCCACATGATGGGGAAGATGCCGAAGAGGGCGCCCTGCGCCCCGGAGGAGAGCGTCTGGCCGAGCGGCATGCCGTACGCGAGCCAGCCGACCAGCACCGCGACGGCGAGGCCGATGAGCCCGGCCAGATGCGCTTTCATCCGGACGGCACCGAGCAGTACGAGCACCGTGACCAGCGGCAACGCGGCGATGAGCGCGGACAGGCCGAGGGAATCGGCTACGGGTTCGAGTTGCTGGACAAACACACAGACCTCCCCGGATTCCGCGATGCGGAAGTCGCCTCTCACGGATGGGGAAATGGTCGTGTCCGCGACAAGTTCCGGTCAATGGCTTGTACGGGAAAACTTGAACCACGAACGATGAACCGCGAAAAAAGCGCGAGAAAGGCGGCGGGCCTCAGGACTCCGGCGAGCGCAGCACGCGCAGATGCCCCCGGCGCGCGACCTCCACCGGGTCGGCGGTACGCGGCCCGCGCCCCGTACCCTCCGGCCCACGGTCGCGGGGCCGCGCCGCCTCCCGTACCGCGTTGGCGAGCGCTTCGAGATCGTCGCCGCTCGGCTGGGTCGGGGCATGGGGGTCGGAGAGCCGGACGACTTCCCATCCCCGGGGCGCGGTCAGCCGTTCACCGTGCTCGGCGCAGAGGTCGTAGCAGTGGGGCTCGGCATAGGTGGCGAGCGGGCCGAGGACCGCGGTCGAGTCGGCATAGACGTACGTCAGTGTCGCGACGGCGGGACGGCCGCACGCAGTTCGCGAACAGCGACGTACAGGGCTCACGA
>DATCWZ010000712.1:0-7298 GCA_036566065.1 Streptomyces sp.
CACCCTCGCCGTCCGGTTCGGACAGCGGCCCGGCCGACGATCCGGTCAGCGGTGGTACGGACGGTCTGCTCGACGGCCTCCCGACCGACGGCGGTACGCCGTCGTCCCCGGCCGACGACGGCGTACCCACCACGCCGCCGGACGTGACCCTGCCGCCGCTGCTGCCCGGTCTGCTCCCCGGCCTCGACATGGGCGGCGACAGTCCCGACCAGTAGCCGGATACGGGAAGGGGCGCGCGGCCGGATCACGGCTGCGCGCCCCTTCCCGTATCAGCGCGTGGCCGGCGTCAGAAGAAGACCGATCTGCGCTGCACCAGCAGTTTGTACAGGGTGTGCTGGATCTGCTCGCGTACCTGGTCGGTCAGGTTGAACATCAGCATCGGGTCATCCGCCGCCTCGGGCGGATATCCGTGCGTGGGGATCGGCTCGCCGAACTGGATCGTCCACTTCGTCGGCAGCGGCAGCGTGCCCAGCGGCCCGAGCCAGGGGAACGTCGGCGTGATCGGGAAGTACGGAATCCCCAGGACCCTGGCCAGCGTCCGGGAGTTGCCGATCATCGGATAGATCTCCTCGGCACCCACGATCGAGCACGGCACGATCGGCACCCCGGCCCGCAGTGCCGTCGAGACGAAGCCGCCCCGCCCGAAGCGCTGCAGCTTGTACCGGTCGCTGAACGGCTTTCCGATGCCCTTGAAGCCCTCCGGCATCACGCCGACGATCTCGCCGCGCTGGAGCAGCCGTTCCGCGTCCTCCGTACAGGCCAACGTGTGACCCGCCTTCCTGGCCAGCTCGTTGACCACCGGCAGCATGAACACCAGATCCGCGGCAAGCAGCCGTACGTGCCGTTCGGCCGGGTGGCTGTCGTGCACCGCGACCTGGAGCATCAGCCCGTCCAGCGGCAGTGTCCCGGAGTGGTTGGCGACGATGAGCGCCCCGCCGTCCGACGGGATGTTGCCGATGCCCTTCACCTCGACCCGGAAGTACTTCTCCGCGAGCGGCCGCAGAATCGACATCAGGACCTGGTCGGTCAGCTCCTTGTCGTAGCCGAACTCGTCGACCTCGTAATCACCGGTGACCCGCCGCCGCAGGAAGGCGAGCCCGCCGGCGATCCGCCGCTCCCAGCCGCCGCCACCGGTACCCTCCTGCGCGTCCTTGGACGGCATCTCAGCCGACGCTCCCTCCTCGGCGTGGCCCGCAGGTACCTGACCTCCCGGAAGCGCACTCACAGGCGCCGCTCCGGCCTTCACGGGACTCGGCCCGAAGCTGCCGCCGCCCGCCCCGGTTCTGCGCCGCTCCGCACGCTGCGCTCCGCCGGACCGCGACCGGTCGTCGTCGAACGGAATGACCTTGGCATCCGCCATTGTTCGGTGCGCTCCTCTACCTGGCGCCGTCAGTCGAATATGCCGCGCCCGCTCCGTCGGCGAGTCGCGTCGCCGCCAGCCGGTCGACGGCCGCGGCCATCGTCTCCGGCGGCAGCAGCCCGGGCCCCTGGCCGCGTACATACTCCGCGAAGGTCTCCGCGGTGGTGAACTTCGGGCGGAATCCCAGCGTTTCACGCATCTGTACGGTCGACACGACCCGGCCATGGGTGAGCAGCCTGATCTGCTCGGGCGAGAAGTCTGTCATCCCGACCGCGCGGAGCGCCGTGCCGACCCAGGTGACGGCGGGCAGTGGCACGGGGACGGTCGGACGGCCGAGGCGCCGCGAGCACTGCGAGAGCAGCAGCACGCCGTCTCCGGCGATGTTGAACGTGCCGCTGTTCAGCGTCCCGCGCCGGGCCTCACCGGCCGCGATCTCCAGGACGTCGATGACGTCGTCCTCGTGGACGAACTGGAGCCGCGGGTCGTATCCGAGGACTGTCGGCAGTACGGGCAGCGACAGATAGTCGGCGAGCGGGGAGTCCGGTTCCGGGCCGAGGATGTTCGCGAACCGCAGCACGCAGACTGCGACGTCCGGCCTGCGGCGGGCGAAGCCCCGTACGTACCCCTCTACCTCCACGGCGTCCTTCGCGAAGCCGCCGCTGGGCAACGACTTGGGCGATGTCGTCTCGCTGAAGACCGCGGGATCGCGGGGAGCGGAGCCGTACACGCTCGTGCTGGACTTGATCACCAGCCGCTGGACGGTCGGCGACTTCTGGCAGGCACCGAGCAATTGCATGGTGCCGATGACATTGGTTTCCTTGACCGCTGTACGCCCGCCCGTGCCGACGGCCTTCCCGGAGACGTCCAGGTGGACGACGGTATCGACGGAGTACTGGGCGAGGACCCTGGCGATGGCCGACTGGCGGATGTCCGCGAGTACGAACTCGGCGCCGTCGAGTTGATGGCCGGGCTCGACCGCGTCGACCGCGATCACCCGGTCGACGTCCGGATCCCGCTGGACGCGCCGCACGAAGCGGCCTCCCAGTTGCCGGGCCGCTCCTGTGACGAGCACGACCTTGCCCAAGATCAGCGCCTTCCGTGGGTCGTGGAATCCTCTGGTCACCGTATCCGGTGGAGGTTGCGCTGTGATGACCCCATGACGGGCTTCGCCCGAGCGGTGGCCTGAAATGTCGCGCGGCCGGGCGCACCGCGGCCCTCCCGCCAGGTCGGCGGGAGGGCCGCGAATGTCACGAACCGCGTGCGCCTACTTCTTGTTGCGACGCTGAACGCGCGTGCGCTTGAGCAGCTTGCGGTGCTTCTTCTTGGCCATCCGCTTACGCCGCTTCTTAATGACAGAGCCCACGACTACCCTCGCTCACTTCTTCTTCACCGGTGCGGGGCGTCTGGGCCCACACGACCTACGTCGGCTTAGCCTACCCGCCACCGGGTGCGGGGCGTAATCCGAGGGCGACGTCAGGCGGACTCCACCCCCACGTAGGACTCGCGGAGATACTCGTGAACCGCTTGCTCCGGAACCCGGAAGGACCTGCCCACCCGGATCGCAGGCAGATGACCGCTGTGCACCAGCCGGTACACCGTCATCTTCGACACTCGCATGACCGAGGCGACTTCCGCCACGGTCAGAAACTTGACCTCGTTGAGAGGCCTCTCGCTGCCAGCAGCCATGACCCACCTGTACCTTCCGCACGAGACGCGCACCGGCTTCCCCTCCGGTGACTCTTCGTCGTTGTGCGCTCACTCCCCAGATTAGGGGCGGGTGATGCGAGTGGGGAAGAGGTGAGCCGACCGGCCGACTACGGTGACAGACACGCCCGATTGAGCACATAACGGGTGAGCGGCCGGTAGTGATCGGACCGTACGGCGTCGTCGAGCGGCACGGCGACGGACACCTGCCCCTCGGCCTCGCCCACGAACAGCGCCGGGTCGTTCGTGTCGGCGAGTCCGATGGCCTCGATCCCCAGTTGACCTGCGCCGCAGACCCATCCGTGGTCCCCGATCACCAGCTCCGGCAGCGCCCCGAATCCCTCCGCGAGCGCCTCCAGAGCGGCCCGGACCGGCAGCGGTGAGTGGGTGTGCACGCCGGGCTCACCACCCGGCGCCCGCACGCCGGGTTCGCGCATCATCGCGACTCCCCGTACGTAGTCGAGGCGGTGCGTGCGTACGCCGAACCGGGTCGTTATGTCGACACTTCGCCCCTGCGCGGGGGTGAGTACGGGGCATCCGGCCGCCGACAAAGCGTCTGCCAGGCCTGCGTAGAACCCGAGCAGCCGGTGCGGATGACCGGTCCCGAGCAGCACCGGAGCCCGCCGCCGCACCACCAGGGCGAGCCGCTCGGCGAATGCATCCAAACCCGCCAAAGTCCGCTCAGGATCAATCACATCAGGGCCCGAAACATAACGGGGGTCGTCCGAGACGCCGCACTTGTCCGCCATCAGCCGCAGCAGATCGCCCTCGTCCCAGCCCCATGCCGGATCGAGCCCCAGGGTCACCCGGGGGTCTCTGGCCGCGAACAGTCGGTAGCTCCGCAGGCTGTCCTGCCGGGGCGTGGCCACGGGCCCGGCCAGCCGGGCCGCCAGCAGATGAGCGCGCAGCGCTCCGGTGCTCAACACTCTCCCGATGCTCCCGCACCCCGGCCGGGCGGGGACCGGAATCCCGGCCGCGCCCCACAGTTGGCGTAACGGCCAACCGTTCCCCGACAGGACGTCAGGTCAGCAGCCCCCGCAGCGGGAACACCGCGCGCCGGGTCGCCAGCACCGCCTGGTCCAGCCGGTCCGCCGGGTCGTATCCGGCATCCCACGGCTGCCATGCCGGGGTACGCCCGTCGGTCATCCTGGCCGGTGCCAACTGCCGGGTCCTGGCGTAGACCTCGTCCCGCCAGGACGCCGGGATCACCGACTCCGGGTCCACCGGCGCATGTGCGGCGATCCCCACCAGATGGGTCCAGGCCCGCGGCACCACATCGACCACCGCGTACCCGCCGCCGCCGAGCGCCACCCAGCGCCCGCCGTCCACGTACTCATGGGCGAGCTCGTGGCACGACGCCATGACCGCCCGCTGGGCGTCCAGCGACACCGCCAGATGCGCCAGCGGATCCTCGAAGTGCGTGTCGGCACCGTGCTGGGACACCAGCACCTGCGGCCTGAAGTCGGCCAGCAGTTCCGGCACCACGGCGTGGAACGCCCGCAGCCACCCCGCGTCTCCGGTCCCGGCGGGCAGCGCCACATTCACCGCGCCGCCCTCGCCGGCCCCGGCGCCGGTCTCCTGCGGCCAGCCGGTCTGCGGGAACAGCGTGCGGGGATGCTCGTGCAGGGACACGGTCAGCACCCGCGGATCCTCCCAGAACGCGGCCTGTACCCCGTCGCCGTGATGGACGTCCACATCGACGTATGCGACCCGCTCCGCCCCCAGCTCCAGCAGCCGGGAGATGGCGAGCGCGGGATCGTTGTACACGCAGAAGCCGGACGCGCTGCCGGGCATCGCGTGGTGCAGGCCGCCGGTGAAGTTCACGGCATGGGCGGTGTCCCCGCGCCATACGGCCTCGGCGGCGCCGACCGAGAGCCCGGCGATCAGTGCCGACACCTCATGCATCCCGGCGAACGCCGGATCGTCCACCGTCCCGAGCCCGTACGCCTGGTCGGCGGCACCCGGGTCCGCGGACGCGGCCCGTACGGCGGCCACATAGTCGTCCCGGTGCACCAGGCCCAGCGTGGAGCTTCCCGCCGCCGCGGCGGTCCGTACGTCCACCGCCGCGTCGAGGCCGAACGCCCGCACCAGCCCCATGGTCAGGGCGAGCCGGACCGGGTCCATGGGATGACTGTCGCCGAAGTCGTATCCCGTAACTGCGTCATCCCACATCAACTGTGCGCGGCCGCTCATGCCCGCCACCGTATCGGGCGGTGTCCGGCCCGAACGACCTGGCGTACACGAGCGTGGCCAGAACCAGCGTCATCGGTACGAGCATCGCGCCCCGGTAGCTCCACGCGTCCCCGAGCACCCCCACCAGCGGCGACCCCACCAGAAACCCCACATAGTTGAAGACGTTCAGCCGGGCCACGGCCACATCGCTCGCCCCGGGGAACAGCCGCCCCGCAGCGGCGAACGTCTGCGGCACGATCACGCACAGCCCGAGCCCCAGCATCGTGAAGCCGAGCATCCCGGACCACGCTCCGGGCGCCGCGGCCACCATCCCGAACCCGGCAGCCGCCAGCACACTCCCGCCCCGCACCACGGCCACCGCCCCGAACCGCCGCACGCCGAAGTCCCCGACCGACCGCCCCAGCAGCGTCGTCACCATGTAGAGGTTGTACGGAACGGTCGCCATCTGCTCCGAGCTGCCCAGCACATCCTGCAAATACTTGGCGCTCCAGTTGGAGACGGTCGAGTCCCCGATGTACGCGAACGCCATGACCAGGCACAGCGGCAGCAGCAGCCTGAAGGAGACGGCCGCGCCCTTACCGGTGCCGCCCGCCTCCGCCGCGGCCTCCCCTTCGGCGTCCTTGCCCTCCGTGTACCACCGGCTGGCGACGAGGGCCGCGGGCAGCAGGACGGCCACCGCCGGGAGGTAGGACACGAGCAGCGGCAGGTCCCAGTGCGCCCCGGCCCATGCCATCGAGGCCCCGGCGATACCGCCCAGGCTGTACGCGGCATGGAATCCCAGCATGATGCTGCGCCCGTACGCCCGCTGAAGGCTGACGCCCATCATGTTCATCGAGGCGTCCAGCGCCCCGACGGCCAGCCCGAACACGCCGAGCGACAGGGCGAGCTGCCATACGTCACCTCCGGCGCCGACACCGAGGAGCGACAGCAGCACGACGGGCTGCGCCCAGCGCAGGACGATCCCGGGCCGTATGCGTGCGACGACCTTCTCGGTGAGCACGCTGCCGACCCCGGCGAGGACCGGCACGGCGGCCAGGAAGGCCGGCAGGAGGCCGTCGGATATCCCGTAGCGCTCCTGGATGGCGGGGATGCGCGTCACGAGCAGCGCGAAGGTCACCCCTTGCACGAAAAAGCTCAGCACCAGTGAGGATCTGCCGTGCCGCAGCCGCGCGTCTGTCATGGCCGCGAGCGTAGGGCCAGGATCTACCCGTGGGTAGATGGGTCAGGCAAGCATTTCCGGGAGTTGGGACATGTCGGAGAAGTAGCCCGTCACCCCGGTAAGCCGGTCCGCGGGCATCATCGACGTGAACCCGTACACGTCCATCCCCGCGGCGCGGGCGGCCTCGACGCCCAGAGGGCTGTCCTCGATGACCACGCACCGCGCGGGATCGACGCCCATCCGGTGGGCGGCGTGGAGGAACAGGTCGGGGGCCGGCTTACCGCGCCCCACATCCTCCGAGCTGAAGATCCACTCGTCCTCGAACCACTGGTCGAGCCCCGTCTGCAGATGCTCGATCTTGATCTTCTTGTGGCTTCCGGAGGACGCGACGCAGTACGCCATCCCTTCGGCGACGAACTGGCCCAGTAGCTCCGTAACCCCGTCGACCACGACCAGCTCCTGGCGGAACGCGGTGACGATGCGCGCGTGCAGCTTCTCGTCGAAGTCGTGGGGAAGCTTCTGTCCGGTCCGCTCCTGGATGAGGTCGTGCACCCGGTGGACGGCGGCCCCCATGTAGTCGCGGAGGGAATCCTCGTACGTGGTGGGGTGGCCGAGTTCGGTGAGGTAGGCAGCAAGGATCGTGTTGGAGATCGGCTCACTGTCGACGAGCACACCATCGTTGTCGAAGATGACCAGTTCATAGCGCATGGTTCGACCCTAGACGCTCGGAACGCAGGAAAGCCCCGTGCCACAAGGGCACGGGGCTTTCCCGGAATAATCGTTCGGCAGTGACCTACTCTCCCACAGGGTCCCCCCTGCAGTACCATCGGCGCTGAAAGGCTTAGCTTCCGGGTTCGGAATGTAACCGGGCGTTTCCCTAAC
>DATCWZ010000716.1:0-6034 GCA_036566065.1 Streptomyces sp.
CGTCCCGCCGGTCGCCCGGCCGGTGGAACCCGGTGACGCGGACGGCCCGCCGGTGCACGCCGGCGCGGCGGCGAGCAGCAGCGCGGTGCAGATGACCGCGCCCTGCCGGATGTGTCTGGCCATCTGCACGACTCCCATGCCGGATGAATTCGGTCATCCGACTACACATATGTTCATACCGGAGAGTCAAGGATCAGAGCCATGAAGTAACTGAACCAGCCGTATCGCCTCCTCTCGACCGTTCACCGCACCATTCGCCGCTCCGTGCGACCGCTCGTCGCACACCTCGGCGCACCGGCTGTTTTTGGCCTCCCGAATGCGTTCCTATACGCCTACGCC
Organism: Streptomyces sp.; assembly: GCA_036566065.1. Taxonomy (GTDB): domain Bacteria; phylum Actinomycetota; class Actinomycetes; order Streptomycetales; family Streptomycetaceae; genus Streptomyces. Next base: position 340 of record DATCWZ010000716.1, read on the forward strand.
AGGCAGTCGCCGGGCGCGGCACGGCACCGTGAGGAAGGGACGTTCACGATGACCACGACAACGACCGATGAGCGGGCCATCGCGGAGCTGCAGCACGAACACGGGCCCGCGCTGTTCCACTTCCTGCTCGGGCTGACGTTCGGCGACCGGCAGCGCGCCGAGGATCTGGTGCAGGAGACGCTCGTGCGCGCCTGGCTGCACCCCGAGGCGTTCAACGCCTCCTACGACTCGATGAGACCCTGGCTCTTCACCGTGGCCCGCCGCCTGGCCATCGACGCCCGCCGGTCGCGCCTGGCCCGGCCGTCGGAGGTCAGTGATGTCGTCCTGGAGAGCGCCGCGGCCCCCGGGGACACCGCCGACTCCGCCGTCCGCGCACTGGACGTGCGCGAGGCGGTGCGCACGCTCAGCCCGGAGCACCGCGCGGTGCTCGTGCAGATCTACTTCCGCGGGATGAGCGTGGGCGAAACGGCGCAGATACTCGGCATCCCGGCGGGCACCGTGAAGTCCCGTTCGTACTACGCGCTGCGTATGCTCTCCCGCAACCTGCCCGGCTACTCCGACAAGTCCTCCTCGTTGAGCAGCGCCAGCAGGGACACGGCGTCCGCGACCTCCGCGTAGTCCGCCGCACACAGCGGGCACGTCCGCAGGTGGGCCTCGACCAGACGGCTCTCCTCGGCATCCAGGGCATCGAGGGCATACGCGCCGAGCAGTGTGCGCACATGATGGTCCTCACCACGGTCGGCGGTCATCGCTTCCTCGTATCTCCCGACGGATCCTGCCCTTCTGCCCACGCGGGGCACGCGTCCCCGGTTCAATGCTCCCTGAAGCCCGGTGCCGGATGTGGAAAGAGGCGAGACGGGATGCGTCCCGAACGTCAGGATGGAACCAGTGGGGGCGGGCTGCTGGTCCCGATGGCCTGGATGTACGCCGAGTACATCGCGGATGAACTGTTACTGACCGGCGACCTCATGGAGCCGACGACCCTGGAGTACCGCGCGGGGCGCGACGCGCTCGCCCTGACGATCTATCTCTCCGGTGTCACGGTCACCGAGGAGCTGCCCGCCACCCGGGTGGACGAACTGCGGCTGCTCACGGCCTACGGGGCTGCTTGGCGGCGCTGGGTCTGCGAGCGGCTGGACGCGCTGGAGCGGCGGACGGCGCCCCCGGGGCATACGGCCTCCGGGCGTACGGCCTCCGGCGCCCAGGAGGATCCCGACCTGCTGCTGGCCCGCGCGGCGTGGCGCTGGCTGGAGGAGACGGAGCTGCTGGCTGCGGACCTCGACGCGATCGGCGCCGCGCCCTGGGAGCCCGCCGGGCCGGACGAGGGGGAGGCGGCCCCGGCCGCGCAGGTCTGGACCCCGGCGTGGCAGCTCGGACTGCCCCTGGGGCATCTGGCGATTCATCTGTACTGAGCCGTGCTGTGCGATCCGCCTGACGCGGTCATGAGCCGTGGACGCCCGCACGGTACTTGGGCAGCCGCAAGGTGATCTTCATGCCCGCGCCGATGCCGGTCTCGATGACGAGCCCGTAGTCGTCGCCGTACACCTGGCGCAGCCGCTGGTCCACATTGAGCAGCCCGATTCCGGTGGAGGTGCCGCCCTCGCCCCGCAGGATCTTCCGAAGCCGCTCGGGGTCCATGCCCGTGCCGTCGTCCTCGATGACGACCTCGGCCTCGGAGCCCGCGTCCAGGGCGCTGATGGTGATGCGGCTGCGCCGCACTGCCCCTTCCAGGCCGTGCTTGACGGCGTTCTCGACCAGCGGCTGGAGGCACAGGAACGGCAGCGCGACGGGCAGCACCTCGGGGGCGACCTGGAGGGTCACGGAGAGCCGCTCCCCGAACCGCGCCCGCACCAGCGCCAGGTACTGGTCGATGGAGTGCAGCTCGTCCGCGAGGGTTGTGAACTCGCCGTGCCGGCGGAAGGAGTAGCGGGTGAAGTCCGCGAACTCCAGCAGCAGCTCGCGCGCCTGCTCGGGGTCCGTACGCACGAACGAGGCGATCGCGGCCAGTGAGTTGAAGATGAAGTGCGGGGAGATCTGGGCCCGCAGCGCCTTGATCTCCGCCTCGATCAACTGGGTGCGGGACCGGTCGAGCTCGGCGAGCTCCAGTTGTACGCACGCCCAGCGCGCCACCTCGCCCGCGGCCCTGGCCAGCACGGCCGATTCGCGCGGGGCATAGGCGACGAGCGTGCCGAGCACCCGGTGGTCGACGGTGAGCGGGACGGCGACGGCCCAGCGCAGCGGGCAGTCCAGATCGCCGCAGCCGGTACGGAACGCGGTGTCGCGCCCGCTTGCGAGCAGCCCCTGGACGTGGCTCATCACGTCCTTGCCGTGGTGGTCGCCCTCGCCGTCCCAGACCAGCACCTTGTCGCGGTCGGTGAGGCACAGCGCCTCGGTGCCCAGCAGGGAGCGCAGTCTGCGGGCCGATTTGCGGGCGCTGTCCTCGGTGAGCCCGGCCCGCAGCGGGGGCGCCGCGAGGGAGGCGGTGTGCAGGGTCTGGAACGTCGCGTGCTCGACGGGGGTGCCCACATCACTGATGCGTACGGGGCGGGCCGTGCGCCCGAGCAGGAAGCCGCTGCCGAACAGCAGCACGACGAGGACCGCGATGACGGCGATCCCGGCCACGGTCATCTTCCGTACCCCGTTCCGTCGTGGTGCGCGTGGGCCGTCATCGCTCTCTCCCGGAGATGAGCGCTTCCGGCAGATGGAAGCGGGTCATGGCTGCGTTGGTGCCCTGCGGAATCCGGCCGGGTGTGGCCAGGGACACCAGGATCATCGCGAGGAAGCCCACCGGCACCGACCATACAGCGGGCCAGGCGAGCAGGGCGTGCGGCCAGCCGGGGTCCGCTGCCGCCCCGCTCACGGTGAGGCCCAGGGCCAGCAGGGCGGATCCGCCGCCCAGCAGCAGCCCCGCGACGGCGCCGGGCGGGGTGAGCCGCCGCCACCAGATGCCCAGCACGAGCAGCGGGCAGAAGGACGAGGCGGACACCGTGAACGCCATGCCCACCGCGTCGGCCACCGGCACGCGGCCGACCAGCAGCGAACCGCTGAGCGGCACCGCTATGGCCAGCACGGTGGCCAGCCGGAAGTACCGTACGCCGCGCGAGGGCAGGACATCCTGTGTGATCACCCCGGCCACCGCCATGGTGAGCCCGGACGCCGTGGAGAGGAACGCGGCGAAGGCGCCACCGGCCACCAGGGCGCCCAGCAGGTCCCCGCCGAGCCCGCCAATCACCCGGGCGGGCAGCAGGAGCACGGCGGCGTCGGCGTCGCCGCCGCGGATGAGTTCGGGGGCGTACAGCCTGCCCAGCGCCCCGTAGACCGGCGGCAGCAGGTAGAACATGCCGACGAGGGCGAGGACGGCCACCGTGGTGCGCCTGGCGTCGCGGCCGTTGGGGCTGGTGTAGAAGCGGACCACGACATGGGGCAGGCCCATGGTGCCGAGGAAGGTCGCCATGATCAGCCCGTAGGTCGAGTACAGCGAGTGCTCGGCCTGGAAGACGGGCAGCGGCTCGTCGAAGCTGACGCGGGGCCGGCCGTCGCCCTGCCAGGCCAGTACCAGGAAGATCGCCGGGACGAGGAGCGCGGTGAGCTTCAGCCAGTACTGGAACACCTGGACGAAGGTGATCGAGCGCATGCCGCCCGCCGCGACGGCGAGGACCACGACGGAGGCGACGAGCACGTCGCCGAGCCAGCCGGGTGCTCCGGTGAGGATCTTCAGGGTGAGCCCGGCACCCTGGAGCTGCGGTATGAGATACATCCAGCCCGCGCCCACGACGAAGACGCTCACCACCCGCCTCGCGTAGAGCGATTCCAGCCGCCCCTCGGCGAAGTCGGGCAGGGTGTAGGCCCCGGAGCGGCGCAGCGGTGCGGCGACGAACAGCAGCAGCACCAGATACCCGGCGGTGTAGCCGACCGGGTACCAGAGCATGTCGGGGCCGTACACCAGGACGAGGCCCGCGATGCCGAGGAAGGACGCGGCGGAGAGGTACTCGCCGCTGATGGCGGCGGCGTTGAGCCGTGGCCGTACGGTGCGGGAGGCCACGTAGAAGTCGGAGGTCGTCCGGGAGATCCGCAGCCCGAATCCGCCGACGAGCACGGTGGCCAGGACGACGAGTGCGACCGCGACCACCGATGCGGGACTGCCGAGGGTGCTCATGGTGCGGGGCGGTCCTCCACGAGTCTGGCGAAGTCCCTCTCGTTGCGCTCCGCCCGGCGTACGTACCACCAGGCGGTCAGGGTGAGCGGCGGATAGGTCGCGAAGCCGAGCACCGCCCAGACCATGGCGTTGCTGTGCAGGGCCTCGAAGACCAGGGGCAGGGTTCCGGCCACGAGGGCGAGGACCGCGAACGCGGTGAGTCCGGCACGGAGCTGGCTGCGCATCAATGAGCGTACATAGGCACCGCCGAGCGCGGTCTGCTCATCGATCTCCGACTGGGCGCGGTAGCGGGGCAGCGGGCGCACCCGCCGCGGTTCTCCCGTCACCACTTCGCGCCGGGGCGCGTTCTCTGGGGACATGTGGCCGGATTCTAGGCGTCGCCGGGCCCCGGTGTGAAGGGCTCCGGACCAGGTCGGCCCAGGTCAGCGGCCGCTCTGGCGCATCAGGAGGTCGCGCAGGGCCCGGGTGTGGCGGCGGCTGACGGCCAGCTCGGCCTCGCCGATGCGCACGCTCATGCTGCCCGCGTCGAGCCGGAGCTCGTCGATACGGTTCAGCGCCACCAGATGGCGGCGGTGGATGCGTACGAAACCGCGGCTGCGCCAGCGCTCCTCGAGGGTGCTGAGCGGGATCCGTACCAGATGACTGCCGGTGGCGGTGTACAGCCGGGCGTAGTCACCCTGTGCCTCGGCGTAGGCGATGTCGTCGATGGCGACGAACCTGATCACGCCGCCGAGCTCGACGGGGATCTGGTCGGTGGCCGTGTCGTGGACGGGCGCGGTACGGTCACCGATCTGCTCCGCGACGCGGCGTACGGCTTCGGCCAGGCGTTCCCTGCGGACGGGTTTCAGTACGTAGTCGACCGCCTTGAGGTCGAAGGCGTGCACGGCGAAGCCCTCGTGTGCTGTGACGAACACGATGAGCGGGGGCGAGGCGAAGCCGGCCAGGAGCTGGGCGACGTCGAGTCCGGTGAGGCCCGCCATGTGGATGTCGAGGAAGACGACGTCGATGGCGTTGGGATCCTCCGGCCCGGCGTCGACGGCGCTGCCGATGCGCCGCAGCGCCTCGGTGGCACCGGTGGCACCCTCGGCGCTGCTGATGCGCGGATCGGCCCGCAGGAGGTAGAGGAGTTCCTCCAGAGCGGGTTCTTCGTCGTCGACGGCGAGTACGCGGAGCATGAGGTCGGAGTTTATGCGCTGCGCGGGCGATATGGCTTGAGTGATTCACCGGTTCGTTGCGTACCTGAAAGCATGCGCATCCTCGAACCCCACCGTGACGCCGGAGCCTACGCGCTCGGCGTGCTCGGTGCCGCCGATGCCTTCCGTTTCGAGGAACATCTGGCCCAGTGTCCCGAATGCGGACTGCGGGTACGCGAGTTCGGCGTCGTCGCGGACCGGCTCGGCCGGTACGCGCGTCTGATGCCGTCCGGAACCGGCCCGGTGGTGGAGCCGGGGACCGAGCTGCTGCACCGGCTGGTCGGTACGGTTACGGCCCGGCGCAGGGCGTCCCGCAGACGCCAGTGGGCGCTGGTGGCGGCCGCCG
>DATCWZ010000735.1:0-6534 GCA_036566065.1 Streptomyces sp.
GCGGTGCGCACGTTGTCGTTCATCACGACGGGGCCGGTGTTCCACGTCCCCGTATGACCGCCCTGCACCTGAAGCATTTGCAGGCTGTACTGGACCAGGCCGCGCATCTCCTCGGCGCTCTGGAACCGGTCGTCCGGGTCCTTCGCGAGGGCGCGCATGACGAGCCCGTCCAGCTCCGGCGGCACTGCGCCAGACACCTCGGACGGCGGGACCGGAATGTCCTGGACGTGCTGGTACACCACGGACAGCGGGGTCTCGCCGGTGAACGGCGGACGCAGGGCAAGCAGTTCGTACAGCAGGCAGCCGGTGGCGTACAGATCGGAACGGTGATCAACCGTCTTGCCGAGCGCCTGTTCGGGGGAAAGGTACTGCGGCGTGCCCATGACCATGCCGGTCTGAGTCATCGTCGACTGCGCGCCGTGCAGCGCGCGAGCGATGCCGAAGTCCATCACCTTGACCGCGCCGGAGTTCGTGATGATCACGTTGGCCGGCTTGATGTCCCGGTGCACGATGCCGTGTTGATGGGAGTACGCCAGCGCCTCCAGCACACCCGACACGATGATCAGCGCCTGCTCGGGCGGCGGTGCATCCGCGTTGAGCAGCAGATCGCGAATGGTGTGGCCTTCGACCAGTTCCATCACGATGTACGGGACGGTCGCGCCGCCCACGACGTCCTCACCGGAGTCGTACACCGCCACGACCGCATGGTGGTTGAGTCCGGCGACTGACTGCGCCTCACGTGTGAAGCGGGCCTTGGACACCGGGTCCTCGGCGAGATCGGAGCGCAGAAGCTTCACCGCGACCGTGCGTCCGAGCCGGACGTCCTCCGCCGCGTAGACCTCCGCCATGCCGCCTCTGCCGAGGCGGTGCGTCATCCGGTAACGGCCGTCACCGACGACTCCACCGACGCCCCAGGAGTCGGAGCCATCCGAAACCCCGCCACCGCTTGCTTCGGAATCGGGTGCCATCAGTCCTCGCCGTCGTTTCTGTCCGCGCGTCCGCGGGTGTTCACGGTGCCTTGCTGCATTGCCACGTCACGCTACAGCCTCCGCCGGACACGCCGTCTCCGAGTGGGACCGGGCATCCAGTCGGCTCGCCTGCCCCGCACGCATATTCGGTACGCATCCTGTAACGCTTCCGAGACGCTCGCTGTGCGTAGGGTCACGGAACGGGCACCCGCGCTTGACGTGTCGTACCCCTCGGGCAGACTTGGCCCGTACAGCGGGATCTTCGCGCCCAGCCGCGCGCCGAGGGGGATGCAAGTCATGAGCCAGGACGGCGCACGGGGCCGGTACGCGGGCGGTTCCCTCGCGGGCGGCCGGTACCAGTTGCGCGACCTGCTCGGCGAAGGCGGGATGGCGTCCGTCTACCTGGCGTACGACTCGGCCCTCGACCGGCAGGTCGCGATCAAGACGCTCCATACGGAACTGGGGCGCGAGCAGTCCTTCCGCGAGCGGTTCAGGCGCGAGGCGCAAGCTGTGGCAAAGCTGCAGCACACCAACATCGTCTCGGTATTCGATACGGGTGAGGACGAGCTCGGCGGCGCGCTGATGCCATACATCGTCATGGAATACGTCGAGGGGCAGCCGCTCGGCTCCGTACTCCAGGCGGACATCCAGCGGTACGGGGCGATGCCGGCCGAGAAGGCGCTCAAGGTGACGGCCGATGTGCTCGCCGCGCTGGAGACCAGCCACGAGATGGGCCTGGTCCACCGCGACATCAAGCCCGGCAACGTGATGATGACCAAGCGCGGTGTCGTGAAGGTCATGGACTTCGGCATCGCCCGGGCCATGCAGTCGGGCGTCACGTCGATGACGCAGACCGGCATGGTCGTCGGCACCCCGCAGTACCTCTCACCGGAGCAGGCCCTGGGGCGCGGAGTGGACGCGCGGTCCGACCTGTACTCGGTCGGCATCATGCTGTTCCAGTTGCTCACAGGGCGGATCCCGTTCGACGCGGACTCGGCGCTGGCCATCGCGTACGCCCATGTGCAGGAGGAGCCGGTCACGCCGTCGAGCATCAACCGGTCGGTCACTCCCGCGATGGACGCGCTGGTCGCCCGGGCGCTGAAGAAGAACCCGAACGAGCGTTTCCCGAGTGCCGCCGCAATGCAGGACGAGGTCGCACGCGTGCTGAGCGCGAGCAGCCACGCGAGCGCCCCGGTGATCATGGGCGGCAGCGCTCCGTCGAACAGCGGTTCGGGTGTCAGCTCGGCGGTCTTCCCGCCGGTCGACCAGGCCGCGCCGGCTCCGTACGGGGTGCAGACGCCGTACCAGCCGCCGCGGCCACAGCCGCAGTCCGGGCCTTATGGCCCGCCCACTCCCTCGCCCACGCCGGGCTACGGCTACGGATACCCGCAGGCGTCCCCGGCCTACGGGGCTCCGGCGCCGCAGACGCCGCCTCCGTACACGATGTCCCCGCACTCCACGGCCGTGACGGGCGGCGGATCCGGCGGCTCCCAGCGCACCATGCCGGTCCTGGCGGGCTCGATCGTCGTCGCGCTGCTGGCGGTCGGCGGCCTGATCCTGGCGCTGAACCTGAACGGTGACAAGGGCGACTCGGGCAAGGGCGGCGACCCGAGCGCGAGCCAGTCGGCGGTGACGGGTGAGCACAGGCCGCCGGAGCGGAACCGGACGATGAAGACGGACGAGTGCACGGATGCCAGTGAGGACAACAACGACCCGGCCAAGGTGCAGGCACCGAGCTTTGTCTACAAGGACATTCTTTCCGTGAAGGCGTGCGCTCTGGCCGCGGGCTGGACGATCAAGGAGGTCAAGGAGCCGGGCAACACGTACGCCGAGGGGCAGGTCGTCGACCAGTTCCCGTCCGCCGGTACGGCCATTGCGGAGCGGGGCGCCCACTTCGAGCTGAGGGTGTCCACCGGCGACCCGGCCGGAGAGTAGGAGCCCGTTCTTCGACTGCGTCCCGGATGCCGGACATATCCACCCATGTGACCCTGAGCCCATGGCTACAGGATCCCCATCGGCACGGTCGCCGCTTCGCGCGGCCGGTCTGGCACTGACCACCGGCGCCGTATTCCTGCTGACAGCCGGGATGTACGCGGACGGGGGACCGGAGGGTCGGGCCGACGCCCCGGCGCTGCTGGCGCAGCCCGTAGCCCGGACGGCCACACCTTCGGCGGAAACACCCGGCACCGCTATGGATGATCCGTCGGCGGAACCTTCGGCCGGCCCCTCGGCAGGCACGTCACCCTCCGTCACGGGTGTCCCGGGACCGCCGTCCCTTCGGCCCCTGGCCTCGCACCCTGTCGAGGGCGGCCGCCACGTGCCCTCCCGTTCCGCTGTGCCAACCGTGGCCGAGGCCGGGGGCGCCGGGTCCTCGGCCGGTCCGTCCGGCAAGAAGCCGCGGCTGGCGGGCCGGCTGGCCGGTGAGGGCCGGGTGCGGCCGGGGCGTTCGCTGTCACCCAGGGAAATCGCGCCCTCCCAAGCAGCCCCCGAGCAGGACGAACCGGATATTCCCGACCCGGTCGAGACGCCCGCGGCCACGGCCACCCCTCCCCCCGAGGCTTCCCCTGTACCCGAATCCTCCGCCCCGCAGCAGCCGGACCGGCAGGCACTGGACGGTACCGCCGTGGGGCACGTGCGGCAGATGTCGCTGGGGGCGGGAATCGCCCTGGTGGGGCTAGGTCTTGGCTTCCTGGGCCTCCGTATGCGCCGTCCCAACTGAGCACGGAGCGTAACGAACCGAGCGGCGGAGCAATCACCCGAAAAACTTGCCCGCAGTGACATACTCGGTATACATACTCAGTATGTCGATTCGCCACGGGCTGCTTGCCCTTCTGGAGCGGGGGCCTCGGTACGGCTCTCAGCTCCGCACCGAATTCGAGTCGCGCACCGGCTCCACCTGGCCGCTGAATGTCGGGCAGGTGTACACCACACTCAGCCGTCTGGAACGGGACGGCATGGTCGTCCAGGACGGCGAGGACGACGCGGGCCACGCCCTCTACTCGATCACCGACGACGGCCGCACCGAGCTGCGCACCTGGTTCGAGACCCCGGTCGACCGCAGCAGTCCGCCCCGTGACGAACTGGCCATCAAGCTGGCGATGGCGGTCGGCGCACCGGGGGTCGACATCCGGGCGGTCATCCAGTCCCAGCGCAGCCACACGCTGAAGGCCATGCAGGACTACACCCGGCTCAAGGCCCGGGCGCTGGCCGATGTTCCGGGCAACCGCGACGAGGTGGCGTGGCTCCTGGTCGTGGAGCAGCTCATCTTCCAGGCGGAGGCCGAGGCCCGGTGGCTCGACCACTGCGAGTCCCGTCTCGTACGCCTTGCCGAGGCCGCCGCGACGGAGCCCGGGGGCACCGGGAGCCCGACCCGTTCCGGCACGGCCGGAACCAGCGGCACCACTGGCACCACTCGCGGCCCACGGCTGCGCGTCCGGCGCTGACGGCACTGACCCCGCCCACACCGCCGATGTCCACATCACACCCGTTCCTAGGGGGAACTACCGCCATGTCCTCGCCCGCCCCGACCCCGTCCGCCGGTCTGCCGCCCGACGGCACGCCCGTCCTCGAACTGCGGGCGCTGACCCGTACCCATGGCTCCGGTATCGCCGAGGTCCACGCCCTGCGGGGCATCAGCCTGTCCGTGTACGCGGGAGAGTTCGTCGCCGTCATGGGCCCCTCGGGTTCCGGCAAGTCCACCTTGCTGACCCTGGCCGGCGGTCTCGACACCGCCACCAGCGGCCAGGTCGTCATCGAGGGCCAGGACATCTCCACGCTCGGCCGCAAGGGCGTCGCCGCCCTGCGCCGCCGCAGCGTCGGCTATGTCTTCCAGGACTACAACCTGATTCCCGCCCTGACGGCCGCCGAGAACATCGCCCTGCCGCTGGAGCTGGACGGCGTACCGGTGCGCAAGGCCCGCAAGGAGGCCCTCGCCGCACTGGAGGAGATGCGGCTCGCCGAGATCGCCGAGCGCTTCCCGGACGAGATGTCCGGCGGCCAGCAGCAGCGCGTCGCCATCGCCCGCGCGCTGGTGGGGGACCGGCGGCTGGTGCTCGCCGACGAGCCGACCGGAGCGCTCGACTCCGAGACCGGCGAGTCCGTCCTCGCCCTGCTGCGCAACCGTTGCGACCAGGGCGCGGCCGGTGTGATGGTCACGCACGAGCCCCGGTACGCGGCGTGGGCCGACCGGGTCGTGTTCCTGCGCGACGGCTCGATCGTCGACCAGACCCTGGCCGCAGGCGCCGACTCGCTGCTGACCGCCGAGGGTGCCAGGTGAACGTCTTCACGGGGTGGCGCGCCGCCCTCCGGATCGCCCGGCGCGACGCCCTGCGGGCCAGGGGCCGCAGCGCTCTGGTCGTCGCGATGATCGCCCTGCCGGTCCTCGGAGTGACGGCGGCCGATGTCACGTACCGCAGCGCCATGCCGACACCGGCCGAGACGCTGACGGCCAAGATGGGCGCGGCCGACGCCGTGTACAGCACCCCGGGCCTGGGCCCCGTTGCCGTGGAACAGATGCCCGACCTCAGTTCCTGGGGGTCGGTGGACACCGAGCGGATGACATCGGGCGGCGAGAGCCCGAAGCCGGTCGACGCACGTACCGCGTTCCCGAAGGGCTCGCGGTATCTCACCGAGCAGTCCGTACCCGCCACCGTCACCACCCGGCACGGCATCGCGAACACGACGATCATCGAACTCCGCACCTCCGACCGGCTGGTGCGCGGCATGGTGAACCTGGTCCGCGGTGCCTATCCGCACGGCAAGGGCGAGGTCGTCGCCACCGAGAGCTTCCTGGCATCGACGGGGCTGCACGTCGGCTCCCGTACGACACTGCGCGGCCCCGAGCAGACGTACACGATCACCGGCAGTGTCGAGCTGCCCAACGAGCTCGAGAAGAAGGCGCTGTACGCCGATCCCGGTGCGGTCGTCGCCCCGTGGAAGGCCGCGGCCGACCGAGACAGCGGCATCCTGCCGCCCCACCCCGGTGAGACGACCTGGCTGGTCCAGGGCGCCGCCGGAACGGGCATCACCTGGGCGGACGTGCTCGCCGCCAACGAGAAGGGGGTCCTGGCGCTGTCCCGCCAGGCCGTCCTGAATCCGCCGCCGGACACCGAGATCCCCATGGCCGCACACATGAACCAGCGCTTCGGGAGCAGCTCGGCGGTCCTGAGCGCGGCCGTGGTGACGGTCGTCGCGATGGCGGTGCTGGAAATCGTGCTGCTCGCGGGTCCCGCCTTCGCGGTCGGTGCGCGCCGCTCGCGCAGACAGCTCGGCCTGGTCGGCACCTGCGGCGGCACCCGCGGCCAGGTCAGAGCCGTGGTGCTGGCCGGTGGTGTGGTGCTCGGCGGGGTCGGCGCCACCGCCGGGGTCATCGCGGGGCTCGGGCTGACCGTCGCGTTCCGCCCGCTGATCGAGAGCTGGACCGGAACCCGCTTCGGGGAACTCGCCGTCCGCCCCGCGGAGCTGGCGGGCATCGCCCTGATCGGCCTGATCACCGGGATTCTGGCTGCGCTCGCGCCCGCCGTCGTGGCGGGCAGGCAGTCGGTGCTGGAGTCGCTGACCGGCCGCC
>DATCWZ010000247.1:0-3266 GCA_036566065.1 Streptomyces sp.
CCCATAAACGCGGCCCGATGGGCGCCGCCGCCGCCCGTCTCGCCGACACCGCCGTACTGACCTCCGACAACCCCCGCTCCGAGGACCCGCTCTCGATCCTCGCTGCGATGCTCCAGGGCGCCGCCGAGGTGCCCGTCCACGAACGCGGTGCCGTCCTGGTCGACGCCGACCGGGCAGCGGCCATCGCCGCCGCCGTCGCCCGGGCCGAGCCCGGCGACACCGTACTGGTGGCGGGCAAGGGCCACGAGCAGGGCCAGGACATCCACGGCGTGGTACGGCCGTTCGACGACCGCCTGGTCCTGCGCGCGGCCATCGAACGCTCCTTGGGGCATACGGGCGCCGGGGAGAGCCATCAGGACGCGGGCGACGGCCACGAGAGCACACAGGACCGCGCACACACCCACGAGAACAACAGTCGGGGATGACCAAGTGATCGCCCTTTCCCTCGCCGAGATCGCCGAAATCGTCGGCGGGCAGCCGCACGACATACCGGATACGGCGGTCACCGTCGGCGGACCCGTCGTCTACGACTCCCGTGAGGTGGAGCGCGGCTGCCTGTTCGCCGCGTTCGCCGGCGAACGGGTCGACGGCCACGACTACGCGCAGCGCGCCGTCGAGGCGGGCGCGGCAGCAGTGCTGGCCGCCCGCCCCGTCGGCGTTCCGGCGATCGTCGTCGACGATGTCCTGGCGGCGCTCGGCGCGCTCGCACGCGCCGTCGTCGAGCGCCTCGGCACCACCGTCGTCGCACTCACCGGCTCGGCCGGCAAGACATCCACCAAGGACCTCATCGCCCAGCTCCTCCAGCGCAAGGGCCCCACCGTCTGGACCCCGGGCTCCCTCAACAACGAGCTCGGCCTGCCGGTCACCGCGCTGCGTGCCACCTCGGAGACCCGCCACCTCGTCCTCGAAATGGGCGCCAGGGGCATCGGCCACATCCGCTACCTCACCGGCCTCACCCCGCCGCGGATCGGCCTCGTGCTCAACGTCGGCACCGCCCACATCGGCGAGTTCGGCAGCCGCGAGGCCATCGCCCAGGCCAAGGGCGAACTCGTGGAGGCCCTTCCCGCCGACGGCGTGGCCGTGCTGAACGCCGACGACCCGCTCGTACGGGCCATGGCTTCGCGTACGAAAGCCCGCGTCCTGCTCTTCGGAGAAGCCCCGGATGCGGACGTACGGGGAGAGAACGTCCGGCTCACGGACGACGGCCGCCCCTCGTTCGCGCTCCACACACCCACCGGGTGCAGCGACGTGACCTTGCGCCTGTACGGTGAGCATCACGTGTCGAACGCGCTCGCCGCGGCCGCCGTCGCCCATGAGTTGGGCATGTCCGTGACTGAGATCGCCGAAGCGCTCTCCGGAGCGGGCACCCTCTCCCGCTGGCGCATGGAGGTCACCGAGCGTCCGGACGGTGTGACGGTCGTCAATGACGCCTACAACGCGAACCCCGAATCCATGAAAGCCGCATTGCGTGCGCTGGCAGCCATGGGCAGAGCCTCACGGGCAGGAGGGGGACGCACGTGGGCGGTGCTCGGTCAGATGGCCGAACTCGGCGACTCGTCGCTCGCCGAGCACGACGCGGTCGGACGGCTCGCCGTCCGGCTCAACGTCAGCAAGCTCGTCGCTGTCGGAGGGCAAGAAGCCTCCTGGCTGCAACTGGGCGCATATAACGAGGGTTCGTGGGGTGAGGAGTCGGTGCACGTGTCCGACGCACAGGCGGCCGTCGACCTGTTGCGCAGTGAACTGCGCCCGGGAGACGTCGTGCTGGTGAAGGCGTCCCGGTCGGTCGGCCTGGAGAAGGTCGCCCTGGCACTGCTGGAGAACACGACCGAGGGCGAGGGCGCCGTCCGATGAGGCAGATCCTCTTCGCGGGGGCGATCGGGCTCTTCCTGACCCTGGTCGGTACCCCGCTGCTGATCAAGCTCCTGGCCCGCAAGGGATACGGGCAGTTCATCCGGGACGACGGCCCGCGTACCCACGGCAGCAAGCAGGGCACGCCGACCATGGGCGGTATCGCCTTCATCCTGGCGACGATCATCGCGTACATACTGGCGAAGGTGATCACCGGCGAGGAGATGCGCTTCTCCGGTGTCCTGGTCCTGTTCCTGATGGCGGGCATGGGCCTGGTCGGCTTCCTCGACGACTACATCAAGATCGTCAAGCAGCGTTCGCTGGGGCTGCGCGCCAAGGCGAAGATGGCCGGACAGCTCATCGTCGGCATCGCCTTCGCGGTGCTCTCGCTCCAGTTCGCCGACCAGCGGGGGAACACCCCGGCCTCCACCAAGCTCTCCTTCGTCGAAGACTTCGGCTGGTCGATCGGCCCGGTGCTGTTCTGCGTCTGGGCCCTGTTCATGATCCTGGCCATGTCCAACGGCGTGAACCTGACGGACGGTCTGGACGGCCTGGCCACCGGCGCGTCGGTGATGGTCTTCGGTGCGTACACCTTCATCGGGCTGTGGCAGTTCCAGGAGTCGTGCGCCAACGCGGTGTCACTGACCAATCCGGAAGCCTGTTTCGAGGTACGAGATCCGCTCGACCTGGCCGTCGTGGCGTCGGCACTGATGGGTGCCTGCTTCGGCTTCCTGTGGTGGAACACCTCGCCCGCGAAGATCTTCATGGGCGACACCGGCTCGCTGGCCCTCGGCGGCGCGCTCGCCGGCCTCGCCATCTGCTCCCGTACGGAATTCCTGCTGGCCCTCCTCGGCGGCCTCTTCGTGATGATCACGATGTCCGTCGTCATCCAGGTCGGCTCGTTCAAGATGACCGGCAAGCGGGTCTTCCGGATGGCACCCCTCCAGCACCACTTCGAACTCAAGGGGTGGTCCGAGGTCCTTGTGGTGGTCCGCTTCTGGATCATCCAGGGAATGTGTGTGATCGTCGGCCTCGGCCTCTTCTACGCGGGATGGGCAGCCAAGAAGTGAGCAACGTGGACTGGCAGGGCAAGCACGTCACGGTCGCCGGTCTCGGCGTCAGCGGAATCCCCGCGGCCCGCGCCCTGCGCGAACGGGGCGCCCTGGTCACCGTCGTCAACGACGGCGACGACGAGCGTTCCCGTACCCAGGCCGCCGGTCTTGAGGAGCTTGGCATCACCGTGCGCCTCGGCGACGGGGCGACCCTGCCCGCGTCCACCGAGCTCGTCGTCACCGCCCCGGGCTGGCGGCCCGACAAGCCGCTGTTCCGGGCGGCCGCCGAGGCGGGCGTCCCCGTCTGGGGCGATGTCGAACTCGCCTGGCGGCTCCGGGGGCCGGGAGCCGCGCCCTGGCTCGCGG
>DATCWZ010000620.1:0-4966 GCA_036566065.1 Streptomyces sp.
CTGACGGCGGCGTCGGGGGGGGCGCTGGGGTCGCGTGTGCTGGCGGAGTTCGGCCCGGTGTGGTGGCTGACAGGCCCGGCCGCCGCGGTCTGGAGCGCCGTACTCGGCGTGCCGGTGGCGCTGCTGCTCAGGGCGTGGCGGCTGAGGGAGCACGGCTGGGGTCGGCAGCGTGACACGGCGGAGGAACAGGCCACGGAGGAGCAGGCCACGGAGGAAAAGGCCGCCGGCCCCGATCCCGTACGGGACCGGACCGAGGACAGTGACGGAGACAGCGACGCGGACAGCGACAGCGACACCGGCGGCGGGGACGAGACGGATTCCGAGCCGTACGAATTCCTGCCGGCCGACCCATGGCACCACGGCGGCGCGAGGGAGGCGGAGTCGGGGGCGTAGCAGAACTGCAGGCTAGTTCTTCACCCCGAAGAACGGCCGCAGCGGCTTGGGCAACTCATCGTTGCAGGCCAGCGCCCCTGTGTTGGTCAGCGCGTCGTTCAAACAGGTGTAGTAGTCGCGGTAGACCAGTTGGACCGTGAATGTCGTGGCGACGATCGACAGCGCGAGCAGCGCGGTCACCAGGCCGCTGACGGCCGCCGTGGTCTGCTGCCTGCTCCCCGATCCGGTGCCCGCCCCGGGCGTGGGTGCGGCGCCGGTACCGGTGGCCCCGGTGCCCGCGGCTCCGGTGATCTGCGCGGTGGTGGCCCGTCCGGTGATCTGCGCGGACGCGTCCGCGTCCTTCGAGGAACCGCTCTTCGGCTTGGCACGCAGCGCGCTGATCGACCAGTACACGGCGAGGGCGCCGAGGAGCAGCGCGACCTCCGGGAAATTGAACACGGCGAAGAAGAACGCCCACATGCCGCCCAGCACCGAGTAGCGGGCGCGCCGCTGCGCCGGGTCGGTCGGGTCCCAGCGCATCCCGCCGGGACCCCTGTCGGTGCCCTTGCGGCCGCCTCCCGGAGCGCCGTTCCCTCCGGCCCCGCCCGTGCTTCCGGGACGCGAGCCGAAGCCGCCGTTCTGCCGGCCCGGCTGGCGGTCGCTCCACTGGCTGCCCCAGGCCGGGCGGTCGTCGGACGGGCCGTCGCCGCCGCCGTTGTTCTGCGAGTCGCCTTCACCGTCACCGTCCGACCGGTGGGAGGGGTGGCGCGGCTGCCAGGGCTGGTCGGGCCGGTCCGCGGGCGGCGTCGCGAAGGGATTGTCGGAGGCCGAAGGAGATCCCGAAGGAGAAGAAGAGGAGGAGCCCTGCGAGGAGGACTGGCGTTCCCGCATCAGCGTGGAAGCCCGCATGGATGCCGACTCGGGCAGCGGGAGGCGGAAGGCGGTGCGGCGGCGGTCCGGCATGTGGTGAACGTCTTCCCCATCTCGTCATTTCCGCCCCGAGGGCGGTTCAGTGTCCCCTGACGCTACCTCCCGGTCACGCCCCCGTCCCGTGGGGGCGGCTGGGTGTGCCGGTATCGTTGCTGACGGTCGGCCCGTTCGTAGAGTTCCCCGTATCCCGGAGCGAGATTCTTTCGTACGAACATACGAGCGCGCCTCCCGCACATCGCACCGCCTTACCACGCGAGAAAGGGCCCCGCTGTGGCCTCCCCGCCCCCCTCCGCCGCTCCGGCCCGTCTCGTCGTGCTGGTCTCCGGCTCCGGCACCAACCTCCAGGCCCTGCTCGACGCGATCGCGGACGACCCCGAGGGGTACGGTGCCCAGATCGTCGCGGTCGGCGCGGACCGCTACCACACGACCGGGCTCGAGCGCGCCGAGCGCGCCGGACTTCCCACGTTCGTGTGCAAGGTCGGCGAGTACGCGACCCGCGAACAGTGGGATGCGGCACTGACCGCCGCGGTGGCGGAGCACCGCCCGGACCTCGTCGTGTCTGCCGGGTTCATGAAGATCGTGGGCAGGAGCTTCCTCGCTGCCTTCGGCGGCCGGTTCATCAACACCCACCCCGCCCTGCTCCCCAGCTTTCCCGGTGCCCACGGAGTGCGTGACGCGCTCGCGTACGGCGTGAAGGTCACCGGGTGCACCGTCCACTTCGTCGACGACGGCGTCGACACCGGTCCGATCATCGCGCAGGGTGTGGTCGAGGTGACCGAAGAGGACACGGCGGAGGGCGAAGCAGCCCTCCATGAACGCATCAAGAAAGTCGAGCGCAAGCTGCTCGTCGAGGCCGTGGGGCGGCTCGCCCGCGACGGCTATCGCATTGAGGGACGAAAGGTTCATCTCGGTCATGTCGGTGAATAAGCCCATCCGTCGCGCCCTGGTCAGTGTTTACGACAAAACGGGGCTTGAGGACCTCGCCCGCGGTCTGCACGAGGCGGGCGTCGAGCTCGTCTCCACCGGCTCCACCGCCGGAAGAATCGCCGCCGCCGGGGTTCCGGTCACCAAGGTCGAGGACCTCACCGGCTTCCCCGAGTGCCTCGACGGCCGCGTGAAGACGCTGCACCCCCGCGTACACGCCGGAATCCTCGCTGATCTGCGCCTGGAGTCGCACCGCGCGGAGCTCGCCGAGCTGGGCGTGGAGCCGTTCGACCTCGTGGTCGCCAACCTGTACCCGTTCAAGGAGACCGTCGCCTCCGGCGCCTCCGCCGACGAGTGCGTGGAGCAGATCGACATCGGCGGCCCCTCGATGGTCCGCGCCGCCGCCAAGAATCACCCGTCCGTGGCCGTCGTCACCAGCCCCGAGCGGTACGCCGATGTGCTCGCCGCCGTCAGGGCGGGCGGCTTCGACCTGGCAGCGCGCAAGCGGCTCGCGGCGGAGGCGTTCCAGCACACCGCCGCGTACGACGTGGCCGTCGCCTCCTGGTTCGCCGACGACTATGCCGCCGACGGTTCCGGCTTCCCCGACTTCATCGGTACGACGTACGCGCGCCAGAACGTCCTGCGCTACGGCGAGAACCCGCACCAGCCCGCCGCCCTCTACACCCTGGGCGCCGGTGGCCTCGCCGGTGCCGAGCAGTTGCACGGCAAGGAGATGTCGTACAACAACTACACGGACACCGACGCCGCGCGCCGTGCCGCGTACGACCACGACGAGCCCTGCGTCGCGATCATCAAGCACGCCAATCCGTGCGGCATCGCGATCGCCGAGGACATCGCCGAGGCGCACCGCAACGCGCACGCCTGTGACCCGCTGTCCGCGTACGGCGGTGTGATCGCCGTCAACCGTCCGGTGACCGTCGCCATGGCGGAGCAGGTCGCCGAGATCTTCACCGAGGTCATCGTCGCCCCCGCGTACGAGGACGGCGCCGTTGAGGTGCTGTCCCGTAAGAAGAACATCCGGGTCCTGCGCTGCCCCGAGGCCCCGGCCGCGAAGACCGAGGTCAGGGCGATCGACGGCGGCGCGCTGCTCCAGGTCACCGACCGCCTCCAGGCCGAGGGCGACGACCCGGCCAACTGGACCCTCGCCAGCGGCGAGGCGCTGTCCGCGGACGAACTGCGCGAGCTCGCCTTCGCCTGGAAGGCATGCCGCGCCGTGAAGTCCAACGCGATCCTGCTCGCCAAGGGCGGCGCGTCGGTCGGCGTCGGCATGGGCCAGGTCAACCGGGTCGACTCCGCGAAGCTCGCCGTCGAGCGCGCGGGCGCGGAGCGCGCACGGGGCGCGTACGCCGCGTCGGACGCGTTCTTCCCGTTCCCGGACGGCCTGGAGATCCTCACCGCCGCCGGTGTGAAGGCGGTCGCCCAGCCGGGCGGATCGGTCCGCGACGAGCAGGTCGTCGAGGCCGCGAAGAAGGCGGGCGTGACGATGTACTTCACCGGCACGCGCCACTTCTTCCACTGAGTACGAGCGGGCCGCGCCACCCCCCCGGCGCGGCCCGCGTCCGTGCGGGACGTACCGCAATTGGTATGCGGGCGGGGTCATCCGCGAGGATGGGGTCATGACTGCCCAGATTCTCGATGGCAAGGCCACCGCAGCTTCGATCAAGTCCGATCTGACCGTCCGCGTGGCGGCCCTCAAGGCACAGGGCATCACCCCCGGCCTGGGAACCCTGCTCGTCGGGGACGACCCGGGCAGCAGGTGGTACGTGAACGGCAAGCACCGCGACTGCGCGCAGGTCGGCATCGGCTCCATTCAGCGCGAACTCCCGGACACGGCCACCCAGGAGGACATCGAGGCCGTCGTACGGGAGCTCAACGCCAACCCGAAGTGCACGGGCTACATCGTGCAGCTTCCCCTCCCCAAGGGCATCGACACCAACCGTGTCCTGGAACTGATCGATCCCGCCAAGGACGCCGACGGGCTGCACCCGATGAACCTGGGCAGGCTCGTGCTGAACGAGTCGGGCCCGCTGCCCTGCACCCCGCAGGGCGTCGTCCAGTTGCTCCGTCACCACGGTGTGGAGATCAACGGCGCGCACGTCGTGATCGTGGGCCGGGGTGTCACCATCGGCCGCTCGATCCCGCTGCTGCTGACCCGTAAGTCCGAGAACGCCACCGTCACCCAGTGCCACACCGGCACCCGTGACCTTTCCGCGCACCTCAAGCAGGCCGACATCATCGTCGCCGCCGCCGGGGTGCCGCACCTCATCAAGCCCGAGGACGTGAAGCCGGGCGCGGCCGTGCTCGATGTCGGCGTCAGCCGTGACGCGAACGGCAAGATCATCGGCGATGTGGACCCGGGAGTCGCCGAGGTGGCCGCCTGGGTCGCCCCGAACCCGGGTGGTGTGGGCCCGATGACACGCGCTCAACTACTGGTCAACGTGGTCGAGGCGGCCGAACGTGCCGCGGCCGACGCCTCCGCTGTTTCCGCCGGCTGACCTGATCCGGAAGGTACGTCATGGGTGCTGGTACGAGTCCTGCCGACCCGGCGTCCGCGGACGCGAAGGGGTCCAGGGGGGCCATGGGGTCCGAGGGGTCCGTGAAGCCGGAGGCGTCCGGGGAGGCCGGGGGTCCCGAGCGGCCCGGGGAGTCCCCCGAACCGCCGGAACCGCCGAAGCCGTCGGCCGACGACGAGCCCGGTATGCCTGTTGAGGCCGCTGAG
>DATCWZ010000700.1:0-12990 GCA_036566065.1 Streptomyces sp.
CGCGGCCGGCTCCAGCAGGGCGGCCGCCCGCAGATCCGCGTCGTCGGCCAGCGGATGCAGCAGCCCGGCCGGAACCACCACATGGTCGGCGAAACCGCCCGGCCGGGTGAAGCCCGTCTCGTCGTACCCGGCGGTGCACAGCGACGTCTCCCCGCACCGGCACCGCTCGCACCGCCCGCAGCACCTGAACCCCTCGGCGACCGTCCGCCGCCCGGCCAGCGCCGGATCGACGCCCTCGCCGACCGCCTCCACGGTCCCCGACCACTCATGGCCCGGCACCACCGGATAGCGCACATACGCCTGGTCGCGACGGCCGTCGTACACCTCGCGGTCGCTCATGCAGATCCCGGCGGCGGCCACCCGCACCCGGACCTCGCCGGGGCCCGGCCGCGGGACGGGCCCCTCGGCCAGCCGGTGGCTCCCCGGCCGGTCGACGGTCAGCGAACGCGAGAGCGCCCTCACTTCTGGTGCCTCTTCTCCCAGCCGTCCGCCCACAGGTCGAACCGCGCCTGCTGCTGCGGGAACTCGGCCGCGGCGTCCACATCCAGTTCCACCCCGAGCCCGGGCGCGTCACTGAGTTCGAAGCAGCCGGTGGCCGGGTCCACGTGGGGCGCGCCCTTGACGACCTTCTTGATGTCGGCGTCCGCGAAGTCGTTGAAGTGTTCGAGAATCTTGAAGTTGGGTGTGCAGCCCGCGAGCTGGAGACTCGCTGCCGTCAGTACCGAACCGCCCACGTTGTGCGGCGCGACCAGCACGTAGTGGGTCTCGGCGGTCGCCGCGAGCTTGCGGGCCTCCAGGATGCCGCCGATGTGGCCCAGGTCCGGCTGGATGATGTCGGCGGCCTGCGACTCGAACAGCTCCCGGAACTCGATCCGGTCATGGATGCGCTCCCCGGTCGCGACCGGCAGATCCACCTTCCCCGCCACCTTGGCCAGCGCCTTGAGGTTCTCCGGCGGCACCGGCTCCTCCAGCCAGGCCGGCCGGAACGGCGCCATCTCGCGGGCCATCCGCACGGCCGTCGACGGGCTGAACCGGCCGTGCATCTCCAGCATCAGCTCGGCGTCCGGGCCGATCGCGTCCCGTACGGCCTCGATCAGGGAGACCGCGTACCGCGTCTCCTCCTGGCCCAGCTCGTAGTGACCCGTACCGAACGGGTCGATCTTCAGCGCCCGGTAGCCGCGCTCCATGACCGTCCGCGCCGCCTTGTGGTACGCCTCCGGGGTGCGCTCGGTGGTGTACCAGCCGTTCGCGTACGCCTTGACCCGGTCGGTGACCTTCCCGCCGAGCAACTGCCAGACCGGGACGCCCAGCGCCTTGCCCTTGATGTCCCAGCACGCCATCTCGACGACCGCGATGCCCGACATCACGATCTCGCCGGCCCGCCCGAAGTCGCCGTACTTCATCCGGCGTACGAGATCCTCCACCGCGAACGGGTCCGACCCCGTGATGTGGTTGACCGCCGCCTCGCGCAGATAGCCCGTCAGCGCGTCCGTGTGCCCGAGCATCCGGGCCTCGCCGACCCCGGTGAGGCCCTCGTCGGTGTGGACCTGGACATAGGTGAGATTGCGCCACGGCGTGCCGACGACATGCGTGCTGATTCCGGTGATGCGCACGGGACTTCGCCCTTCGACGTGTTCGATATTTCGTTCCTCGTTCGAAATGCTGGCGTGACCGTAGTGACGGGCCAGGGGCAGTGTCAATGGTTCGCGCACGTACGCTGACACCCATGAGTGATCTCGGGGCGGGTTTCGGGTATCTGGCACAGGGACAGCGATGGGCCGTCCGGCACGGGCGGTGGCTCGGAATCGGCCTGCTGCCCGGGCTCATCACCCTCGTCGTGTACGCCGGTGCGCTGACCGTCCTCGGCTACGGGGCCGACGACCTGGTTGCCTGGGCGACCCCGTTCGCCGACGACTGGTCCTCGCCCTGGTCCGGCCTGCTGCGGGGCACCCTGGTCGTGCTGGTGTTCGTCCTCGGGCTGTTCCTCGCGGTCATCACCTTCACCGCGGTGACCCTGCTGGTCGGACAGCCGTTCTATGAGTCGCTCTCCGAGGAGGTCGACCGCAGCGAGGGCGGCGAGGTCCCTCGCTCCGGGCTGCCGCTCTGGCGCGAGCTGTGGATCTCCGCCCGCGACTCCGTGCGCATCCTGCTGCGCGTCACGCTGTACGGAGTGCTGCTCTTCGCCCTCGGATTCGTCCCCGGCATCGGACAGACCGTGATCCCCGTGATCGGCTTCTGCGTCTCCGGCTACTTCCTCGCCGAGGAGCTCACCGCCATCGCCCTCCAGCGGCGTGGCATGGTCCTCAAGGACCGGCTCGTTCTGCTGCGCGGCAGGCGGTGGCTGGTCCTCGGCTTCGGGGTGCCGCTCGCGCTCGCGTTCCTGGTGCCGTTCGTCGCGGTCTTCCTGATGCCGGGTGCCGTCGCCGGGGCGACGCTGCTGGCCCGCGACCTGACCGCCCGTCCGGAGGACCCGGACCCGTCGCCGGAGCCCGTACCGGACCCCGCACCGACGGCGGACCCCGCGCCCGCCCC
Organism: Streptomyces sp.; assembly: GCA_036566065.1. Lineage (GTDB taxonomy): Bacteria > Actinomycetota > Actinomycetes > Streptomycetales > Streptomycetaceae > Streptomyces. The sequence goes on from DATCWZ010000700.1 coordinate 2,533, forward strand.
CGTACCGTCGCCGGATCCCGCGCGCCTGCGCAAGAGCTGAGGAGACCCCCGCCGTGACCGAGGTGCTCGCTGTCGCCGTCATCACCGTGCTCGCCGTCATCAGCCCGGGCGCCGACTTCGCGATGGTCGTCCGCAACAGTTGCCTCTACGGCCGCACCACCGGCCTCCTGGCGGCCGTGGGCGTCGCCGCGGGCGTCCTGGTCCATGTCACGTACACGATGCTCGGCGTCGGCCTGCTGATCGCCTCGTCCACCGCGCTGTTCACGGCGATCAAGCTGGTCGGCGCGGCCTATCTCGTCTACATCGGGATCCGCACCTTCTCCGCCCGCAGCGACCTCACCGTCGATCTCGGCTCGGGCCCCGGCCTGACCAGGCTCGGGGCGCTGCGCACCGGCTTCCTCACCAACGCGCTGAACCCCAAGACCACCCTGTTCGTCGTGTCCACCTTCACCCAGGTGGTCGGACCGGACACGGCCCTGTGGCAGCAGGTCGGCTACGGGCTGTTCATGTCGCTGGCCCATCTCGGCTGGTTCGGCCTGGTGGCGATGTTCTTCTCGCACGAGCGGCTGCGCGCCGCGATGCTGCGCTGGCAGAAGGTCCTCAACCGGACCATCGGCTCGGTGCTCGTCGGCCTCGGTGTCACCCTGGGCCTGGCCCGCTGACACCTACGCCGGGGGCCGGACCGCCGTGACCACGCGGTAGGCGATCTCCGCGAGCCTGGCCTGCCCGTCACGCCCCGGATGGAACCAGTCCCACTGGCTGAGCTGCTTCCCGGTGAACCGATAGCCGAAGACCGCCCCGCCGTCGTACCGGCAGCGCGCGTCCTTCGCGCAGACCTCCCTCAGGACCCCGTTGTACGCCACCACGCGCGCCCGCACCGCGTCCCGCCTGGCTACGGCCGCCTTGCCCAGGTCGTCGGCGTCCCCCAGCATCGAACGGCAGATCCCCAGCTTCCAGATCTGCTTGCCCAGCGCATTGCCCCGCCCGGCCGACCAGAGCCGCTTCAGGTCCGGCACGCTCGCCACGTACACCTGGGACCTCGGTGCCGCCGCGTGCAGCTCCCGCAGCGACGCCCGGAACAAGGCCCGGAAATCGGCCACCGGAGTCATCAGCCGCACCGAGTCCCGGCAGGCGTCATTCGCGCCGATCATCACGGTCACCAGGCCCGGCCTCTCCTTCGCCGCCAGCGCCATCTGCTCGGGCAGTTGCGCCATCCGGGCACCCGATACGGCGTAATTCCAACTGTGCCCGGCCGCCCCCGACGCGCCGAGCAGACGTACGGCGAGACTGCGGACCGCGCTGTCCGTGCCGGTCGCCCAGGACACCTCCGGGCAGTCGGCCAGTACCGAGCAGGCGTCGAAGCCCCGGGTGATGGAATCCCCGACCGCGGCGATCGAGGCCGGGCTGGGGTCCCAGACCGGCGCCGCCGCCGGGGAGGCGGCGTGCGACGCGGCAGATGGGCCCTTCGTACCGCTGGCCTGGCCGGCCGAGCAGCCGGTCAGCGCACCGCCGAGGAACGTGAGCGCCGCCAGCGCGGCGACGGCGCGGTGCGGGCGGCGGCCTGACGAACGCTCCGGCATTCCCAGCCCTCTCCGGTCTTGTGCCCCGGGCATTGTCACCCGCCGGGCGGCGGGTCCCGCAGCGCTCTCGCGGGTGAATACAGGTCGGTTGATGGACCCCGGACCGACGGTACGTCACACACCCGGCCCCGGCGCACGGTAGCTTTCCTGTCGAACCAGTGATGACGTCTTACCGGCTGGTGCGAGCCTGGCCAAGTTCCGGTAAGTTACATCACGTCACATACTGTCCCTTTTCAGGAGATTACCTCCCCGATGCTGTTTACTGTTGACAACCTCGGGAACCGGCCGGGGAGAGACGGTACGGGCGCGAGGCCGCTGGGGAAGGCGAACCTCGTCCCACACTGGAGGTCCCGGTGACGACACGTGGAGTCCTGTACGTCCACTCCGCACCGCGCGCGCTGTGCCCACATGTCGAATGGGCGGTGGCGGGCGTGCTCGGTGTGCGGGTCCAGCTCGACTGGATCAGACAGCCGGCCGCGCCCGGCACCTGGCGGTGCGAATTCTCCTGGCAGGGCGGCGCGGGCACGGCCTCGCAGCTCGCCTCGGCGCTGCGCGGCTGGGATCTGCTGCGCTTCGAGGTGACGGCCGAGCCGTGCCCCACGGCCGAGGGCGAGCGCTACAGCTCGACGCCCGGGCTCGGCATCTTCCACGCCGTCACCGGCATCCACGGCGACATCCTGATCCCGGAGGACCGGCTGCGAGCCGCGCTGGCCCGCTCCCTGCGCGGCGAGTCCGACCTGGAGGCGGAGGTCGCCAGGCTGCTGGGCAAGCCGTGGGACGACGAGCTGGAGTCCTTCCGCCACGCGGGCGAGGGCGCCCCCGTCCGCTGGCTGCACCAGGTGGTATGAGGACCGTACGTACGGTCAGGCCCGCACCCGGGTCGGGGTGCGGGCCTCACCCGTACGTACGATCAATGCCTGCGGTCAGACCGAGCGGAACGCCAGAACCACGTTGTGCCCGCCGAATCCGAACGAGTTGTTGATCGCGGCGATCGACCCCTCGGGCAGCGGCCGCGGCTTCTCGCGCACGATGTCCGCGTCCACCGCCTCGTCGAGGTCGTCGATGTTGATGGTCGGCGGCGCGATCCGCTTGTGCAGCGCCAGCACCGTCGCCACGGTCTCGATGCCGCCCGCGCCGCCCAGCAGGTGACCGGTCATCGACTTGGTCGCCGAGATCGCCACATGGTCCAGGTCGTCGCCCAGCACCTGGCGCAGCGCCTTCACCTCGGCGACATCGCCCTGGGGCGTGGATGTGGCGTGCGCGTTGAGGTGCATGACCTCCGACGGCTTGAGGTCCGTCCAGTCCAGCAGGTTCCGCATCGCGGCGGCGATCCCGCGTCCTGTCGGCTCGGGCTGCGCGATGTGGTGGCTGTCCGCGGACAGACCCTGGCCCAGCACCTCGCAGTACACCTTCGCGCCGCGCGCGGCGGCGTGCTCGGCGGACTCCAGGACGACGACACCGGCGCCCTCGCCGAGGACGAAGCCGTCGCGGCCCGTGTCGTACGGGCGTGAGGCCTTCTCGGGCTCCTCGTTGCTCTTCGACATCGCCATCATGTTGGCGAACGCGGCGATCGGCAGCGGGTGGATGGCCGCCTCGGTACCGCCGGCGACGACCACATCGGCACGGCCGGTACGGATCATCTCGACGGCGTACCCGATGGCCTCGGCACCCGAGGCGCAGGCGGAGACCGGGGTGTGGACACCGGCCTGGGCGTTGACCTCAAGGCCGACGTTGGCCGCCGGGCCGTTGGGCATGAGCATGGGAACGGTGTGCGGGGAGACGCGGCGTACGCCCCGCTCCTTCAGCACGTCGTACTGGTCGAGCAGGGTCGTCACGCCGCCGATGCCGGAGGCGATGACCGAACCCAGACGCTCGGGCTGGATCTTGGCATCCTCACCGGCCTTGCCGGTGAAACCGGCGTCGGCCCACGCCTCGCGGGCCGCGATCAGCGCGAACTGCGCCGAGCGGTCCAGCTTGCGGGCGAGCGGGCGGGGCAGTACGTCGCCCGGGTCGACGGCCGCGAGGGCGGCGATCCGGACGGGCAGCTCGGCGAAGCGCTCGCCCACGAGGGGCTTGACGCCGGAGCGACCGGCCATCAGACCTTCCCAGGTCGATGCGGAGTCGCCACCCAGCGGAGTGGTTGCGCCGATACCGGTGACGACCACGGTGCGATTGGTCGGGCTCACTGGAAAATCTTCTCCACGTGTAGAGGGGCGTGAATCAGCGGCGCCACCGCCGGGTGGCGACACACGAGTCGGGCTGGGATCAGCCCTGGTGCTTCAGGATGTATTCGGCGGCATCGCCGACCGTCTTGAGGTTCTTGACGTCATCGTCGGGAATCTTGACATCGAAGCGCTCTTCGGCGGCGACGACGACCTCGACCATGGACAGCGAGTCGACATCCAGGTCGTCGGTGAAGGACTTGTCCAGCTTGACGTCCTCGACCGGGATACCGGCGATCTCGTTGACGATCTCGGCGAGACCGGTGACGATCTCTTCCTGAGTGGCGGCCATGTTGGCGCTCCTTCGATGTGTTTCTGCAGGGTTGGCACGTACGGACCGGAAGGTCCGGTGTGACTAAGGGAGGGTAACGACCGTCGCGGCGTAGACGAGACCCGCCCCGAAGCCGATGACGAGCGCCGTGTCGCCGCTCTTTGCCTGACCGGTCGCCAGGAGCCGCTCCATTGCGAGCGGGATCGAGGCGGCGGACGTATTGCCGGTGGTTTCCACGTCGCGGGCGACCGTGACATTCGCCGGCAGCTTGAGAGTCTTCACCATCGAGTCGATGATCCGCATATTGGCCTGGTGCGGAATGAAGACGTCCAGATCCTCCGGGGCGACCCCGGCCGCTTCCAGCGCCTGCTGGGCGACCTTCGCCATCTCGAACACGGCCCAGCGGAAGACCGCCTGGCCCTGCTGCGTGATGGCCGGGAACTTCTCCGGACGCTCTGCGTGGAAAGTGTCCCACGCCACGGTCTGCTTGATCGTCCCGGCCTTGTCGCCCTCGGAACCCCACACCGTGGGGCCCATGGACGGCACCTTCGCGGGACCGACGACGACCGCGCCCGCGCCGTCACCGAACAGGAAGGCCGTCGCACGGTCCTCCAGGTCGGTGAGGTCGCTCAGCCGTTCGACGCCGATGACCAGCGCGTACTCCGCCGAGCCGTCGACGATCATGCCCTTGGCCAGGGTCAGGCCGTAGCCGAACCCGGCGCAGCCGGCCGAGATGTCGAAGGCGGCGGGCTTGCCCGCGCCGACGCGGTAGGCGATCTCGGTCGCGATGGCCGGGGTCTGCCGGAAGTGCGACACGGTGGAGACGATCACCGCGCCGATCTGCTCGGGCGCGATGCCGGCGCTGGCGATCGCCTTTCCCGCGGCCTCGACGGACATCATCGCCACGGTCTCCTCGGGGGAGGCCCAGTGGCGGGTCGCGATGCCGGACCGGGAGCGGATCCACTCGTCGGACGAGTCGATCGTTTCGAGGATCACCTCGTTGGGCACGACCCGGGTCGGCCGGTAACCGCCGACACCCATGATCCGCGCGTACGGGGCGCCCTTGCTGGGCTTGATCTTCGACATGCTCTCTCGGGCTCCTTAGGCAGCCGCGTGCTCAGCGATGAGCGCGCGTGCGGCGTCGAGGTCGTCGGGGGTCTTGAGCGCGAGGGTCTTCACGCCGGGAAGCGCGCGCTTGGCGAGCCCCGTGAGGGTGCCGCCGGGGCATGCCTCGACGAGCGCCGTGACACCGAGCTCCTTGAAGGTCTCCATGCACAGGTCCCAGCGGACCGGGTTGGCGACCTGGCCGACCAGGCGCCGGATGACCTCGGCGCCGGTGGCGACAGTCTTCCCATCGGCGTTCGACACGTACGTCACCGCCGGGTCCGAGACCGTCAGGTCACCGGCCGCCGCGCGCAGCTTCTCCACGGCCGGGGCCATGTGGTACGTGTGGAACGCGCCGGCCACCTTGAGCGGGACCACACGCCGTACGCCCTCGGGCGTGTCGCCGGTCAGCGCGGTGATCTGCTCCGCCGTGCCCGCGGCGACGATCTGGCCGCCGCCGTTGACGTTGGCCGCGGTCAGCCCCAGCTTCTCCAGATGCGGGACCGTCACGGCGGGGTCGCCGCCGAGCAGGGCCGCCATGCCCGTCTCGGTGACGGCCGCGGCCTCGGCCATGGCCAGCCCGCGTGTGCGTACGAAGCGGAGCGCGGCCTCGTCGTCGACGACGCCGGCCAGCGCGGCGGCGGTGATCTCACCGACGCTGTGACCAGCGACGACGCCGGGGGACGCGCCGAGCGCGGCGGCCGACAGGAGTCCCGCGGCGACGAGCAGCGGCTGGGCCACCGCCGTGTCGCGGATCTCGTCCGCGTCGGCCTTCGTGCCGTAGTGGGCAAGGTCGAGCCCGATGGCGTCGGACCAGGCCGCGACGCGGTCTGCGGCACCGGGAAGTTCGAGCCAGGAAGTCAGGAAGCCGGGCGTCTGAGCGCCTTGGCCGGGAGCGACGAGTACGAGCACCCTCACACTCTCTCTTGTGGACGGTGCGCCGTGCCCGTGGGGACAGGGACGAAGAACCGTCAGGCTAATTGTTGAAGTCCCACAAAAGTCTAGGACTGAAGTTCTCCGGCAGCCAAGCGCCCCAGGATGAGGGCGATTCGCAGAGTGAACGCGGATCGGACATCGGAGGGTGACCATCCGGTGACGTCGGTCACACGTCGCAGCCGGTAGCGCACGGTGTTGGGGTGGACGAACAGCATGCGGGCGGCGCCCTCCAGACTGCTCGCTTGTTCGAGATAGACACTCAACGTCTCCAGTAGGGCCGAACCCGCTTCTTCCAGCGGTCTGTAGATCTCCTCCACCAATTGGTCGCGCGCGGCAGGGTCGCCCGCCATCGCGCGCTCCGGGAGAAGATCGTCCGACAGTACGGGGCGCGGCGCGTCCTGCCACGCCGAGCACGCCTTGAGTCCGGCCGCCGCGGCCTGTGCGGACCGGGTCGCGGCCAGCAGGTCGGGCACGACGGGGCCGGCGACCACAGGACCGGCAGCATAGGGCCCGATCAGCGACTTGGCGACGTTCAGCGGGTTGTCGCTGCCGCCGGCGATGACGACCAGCCGGTTGCCGAGCACCCCGGTCAGCACCTGGAGCTTCGCGTGCCGGGCCGCCCGGCGGATCGCCTCAACGGTGAGTTCGCTGTCCCCGTCCGGTGCCGTACCGAGCAGCACACAGACGTGCTCGGGGGAGTTCCAGCCGAGCGCGGCGGCCCGTGACACGGCCCCCTCGTCGGCCTCGCCGGACAGCACCGCGTTCACCACGAGCGATTCGAGCCTGGCGTCCCACGCACCGCGGGCCTCGGCGGCCTGCGCGTACACCTGGGCGGTCGCGAAGGCGATCTCCCTCGCGTACACCAGAAGCGCCTCCCGTAGCACCGACTCGTCGCCGGGCGCCGCGACCTCCTCGATCGCGGACTCCATGACCTCGATCGTCGTCCGTACCATCTCGACCGTCTGCCGCAGGGTGATCGCCCGGGTCAGCTCGCGCGGGGCCGTACCGAACACATCGGTGGAGATGGCCTGCGGCGCCTCCGGGTAGCGGAACCACTCGGTGAACGCGGCGATACCGGCCTGGGCGACCAGGCCGATCCAGGAGCGGTTCTCCGGTGGCATGGCCCGGTACCACGGCAGCGTCTCGTGCATGCGTGCGATGGCGTTCGCGGCCAGCCGGCCGGATGAATGCTCCAGCCGCTTCAGGGTCGCGGCGTGGAGATGGGCGGCGGTCGCAGCGGGCTGCTCAGGATCGGGTCGGGGCACGCACACAAGATTGCCTTATCGCCGCGACGGCACGCAGGGGCGGGGCCGCGGGACGCCCTGCGGGGTGCGGGGCCGGGCTACCGTGGACAGGTGATGGATGTACGCCGCTCCGGCGACCGCTACCGCGGAGGGGACCCGGCCCCGGGTGTCTCCGAGGGCATCGAGACGCTGCACGCTTTCTCCTTCGGGCGCTTCTACGACCCCGGGAATCTGCGCTTCGGGGCGATCCTGGCCTGCAACGAGGAGCGTCTCGCTCCGGGCGCCGGCTTCGACGAGCATCCGCACAGCCACACCGAGATCGTCACCTGGGTGGTGGAGGGTGAACTCACCCACCGGGACTCGGCGGGCCACACCACCGTCGTACGGCCGGGTGATGTCCAGCACCTCAGCGCGGCGGCCGGCGTGCGCCACTCGGAACGCAACGACGGCGCGCACGCACTGACGTTCATTCAAATGTGGCTGGCCCCGCTGACCCCCGGCGGCGAACCGGCCTACGAACACGTCCGGGGCATAGCCGACTCCACCCCGTACGCCCTCCCGGCGGCAGGAGCGATGCTCCACATACGCAGACCGGCCCAGGGCGACCGCATAGCCGTCCCGGACGCCGCGGCGGCCTACATCCACGTCGTACGGGGCCACCTGCGCCTGTCCGACGAGCTCCTGACCCCCGGCGACTCGGCCCGCCTCACGGGGCCGTCCGGCCTGGAACTGGTGGCCCTGGAACCGGCCGAGGTACTGCTCTGGGAGCTCAGCGGCTGAGCCGGGGCGTGTGCCGGCGTCCGGTCCGAAGCCCCGGGAGGGCGGCAGCCGGAACGAAGCCGATGAGCGTGAAGGCCAGCATCCACCAGAAGGTGTTGCCGTAGGCGTTCGCGAGGTCCGCGGTTCCGGATGCCGTCGACGCGTCCGGGAGCAGGCCCGTCAGGACGACGGCGATCGCGGCGGTGCCGAAGGAGGCGCCGACCCGTTGCACGACGCTGATCAGGCCGGTGGCCACGGCAATGGCGGACGCGGAGACATCGCGGTATGCCCCGGCGGTGATGGCCACCCCGACGCATCCCAGACCGAGTCCCCGCACGAACAGGGAGGCGCTGAGCAGGAGGTCGTCCGGCGCAGGCAGGAGCGGGGTGAATGCCAGGGTGCCGATGGCGGTGACGGCCGTGCCCCACAGCACCAGCGGCCGCGAGCCGTGGCGATCGGCGAGCACACCGGCGACCGCGATCGCCAACAGGGTTCCCAAGCCCTGCGGTGCGAGCAGCCATCCTATGTGCCCTGCGTCGTAGCCGCGGACGTGGGCGTAGAAGAGGGGCAGGAGAAAGAGCGGCCCGTAGACGGCTGTTCCGTGCAGGAAGATCAGTACGGAGGAGGCGGAGAAGGCGCGGGAGGAGAACAGCCGCAGGTCGAGCAGGGGATGCGCGGCTCGCAGGGCATGGCGGACGAATCCGCCCAGGAGCGCGATGGCCGCGAACAGCACCGCAAGGGTGAGGGGGTCGGTGAACCCGGCGGTTTCGTGGAGGCGGGAGAAACCGTAGACCAGGAGGCCGAGGCCCGGCGGCAGGAGCAGCAGGCCGGCCCGGTCCACGGGGGTGTCGAGGCGCTCAGGGGTGGCCGGGAGTGTGCGCCGGGCGAGTATGAGAGCGACGACGCACAGGGGCACGTTGATGAAGAAGATCCAGCGCCAGCCGAGACCGTCGATGACAGCGCCGCCGAGCACGGGCCCGGCGATCGGCGCTAGTTGGGCGGGCAGGGCGATCAGGCTCATCACCCGGCCGAAGCGCTGGGGTCCCGCGGCCCGCGCGAGGATCGCCTGGCACAGCGGCAGGATCATGCCGCCGCCGATCCCCTTGAGGACGCGGAATGCAACCAGGCTGGTGATCGACCACGCGGTGCCGCAGAGGACGGAGCCCAGCATGAACAGGGTGAGCGAGAACATCCACATGCGCTTGGCGCCCATGCGGTCGACACCCCGTCCGACGACGGGGGTGACCAGCGCGAGCGTGAGCAGATAAGCGGTGCTGACCCACTGCAGGGAGTCCTCCGAGGCGCCGAAGTCATCGGCGATGGATGCCAGGGCGACGCTGACGATCGTCGTGTCCAGCAGGGATGCGACCGCGCCGGCGAGCAGGACGGCGGCCAGCACGACGAGTCCCCGGTCCAGCCCGGGCGGCTTGGTTGTTGGCATGCCAGCAGAATAGATGGCATGCCAACAAAGTGATAGCGTGGGCGCCATGACCCATGCGTCGCACGATCCCGCACCGCCCGGGAGGGAACCGGCCGGAGGCCCTCCCGACGGAGGCGTTCACGTGCCGGAGGCTCCGGCCGGCTCCGCTCTGCTGCGTCTGGTCCGTGTGCATGCGCAGCTCGGCACCGCACTGCTGGCCGGGATCGGCGTCCCGCCCCCGCAGGAGCTCATCCTGCTGCGCCTGGAGGAATACGGGACCCTCCCGCAGGGCGACCTCGTCCGCTACCTCGGCCGTGACCGCTCGACCACCAGTGCGACCCTGCAGACGATGGAGCGCGGCGGACTAATCGCCCGCAGCCCCTCACCCGGCGACCGCCGGGCCCTTGACGTCCGCATCACCGACGCGGGGCGCGCCCTGTGCCCGGCCGTGCGGGACGCATGGACCGAACTGGAGGAGACGGCCTTCTCCCACCTCTCACCCGACGGCCGCAGCAGCCTGATCGTCGCCATGGACGCCTCCCGACGGGCTCTTGCCGCGTCACTCGAGGCGCGCACCCACCGCAAACGGCCCCGCAGCTCCTGACACCCTTCCTCGAAGCCGGAGACGACCGTGACCACCGCTCTTATCCGCCCCAGACTCGCTGTGATGATCGCCAGCACACGCACGGGACGGTTCGGCCCCACCGTCGGGCACTGGTTCGCCGATACGGCGAGGAAGGACGGGACATTCGACGTCGAGGTTCTCGACCTTGCCGACATCCCTCTCTCCCTCTCCCTGGATGCGACGCCCGCGATGAGGCATTTCGGCGAGCGGATCGACATGTCGGACGCCTTCGTGATCGTGACTCCCGAGTACAACCACAGTTATCCCGGGCCGCTCAAGGTCGCACTCGACAGCGTC
>DATCWZ010000408.1:0-2908 GCA_036566065.1 Streptomyces sp.
GTCAGCGCGGCGAGGACGACGATGGCCGTGCCGTGCTGGTCGTCGTGGAAGACGGGGATGTCCAGGGCCTCGCGCAGCCGCGCCTCGATCTCGAAGCAGCGGGGTGCGGAGATGTCCTCAAGGTTGATACCGGCGAAGCCCGGGGCCATCGCCTTCACGATGGCGACGATCTCGTCGGTGTTCTGGGTGTCCAGACAGATCGGCCAGGCGTCGATGCCGGCGAAGCGCTTGAAGAGGGCCGCCTTGCCCTCCATGACCGGCAGTGCGGCCATCGGGCCGATGTTGCCGAGACCGAGCACCGCGGAGCCGTCCGTCACGACTGCGACGGCATTGCGCTTGATGGTGAGGCGGCGGGCGTCCTCGGGGTTCTCGGCGATGGCCATGCAGACCCGGGCCACACCCGGGGTGTAGATCATCGAGAGGTCGTCACGGTTGCGGATGGGATGCTTGGACGCCATCTCGATCTTGCCGCCGAGGTGCATCAGGAACGTACGGTCGGAGACCTTGCCCAGGACGACGCCCTCGATACCGCGCAGATCACCGACAATCTTGTCGGCGTGCGCGGTGGAGGTGGCCGCGATCGTGACGTCTATCCGCAGCTTCTCGTGGCCGGAAGCGGTCACGTCGAGGCCGGTGACCGAGCCGCCGGAGGACTCCACGGCCGTAGTGAGCTGGGAGACCGCGGTGCCGCTCGCGGGTACCTCCAGCCTGACCGTCATCGAGTACGAGACGCTTGGCGCCGTTGCCATGGCCGAGTCCTTCACTTTCCTGAGCTTCATTGCTGCGCGCCCGGGGCCTCATTGCCCCGTACTCGCCTGCCGATCGTCGCACCTACTGGCGGGTAGCCGGTAATTCCTGCCGCTCACCGGAAAATCATTTCCACGGTACGAGAAACGAGACCTGTGTTCGGCGGAAGTGCGCTTGTGTACGTCAACGAAAACAGACCCGCGTCACCGGCAGGTGACGCGGGTCTGTCCATTCCGTACTGACGACACCGGCCCGCCATGCTCGCCTCGCGGCAAGTGGTCGCTCGAAGCGACGAAGGTTGGGCCCGGGGGCTTGGATCGGGCCGGTGCTGGAACCAGGCTAACAAACACCCCGGAAAAGTGACTCCCGTACGACGTGTTGACTCCTCCGCACCTCAGTCCCTCAGCAGGTCCGGCACGCCCTCCGCATCCGGCAGGTCGCGCTCCCCCGATACCACGGTCAACTGCCGCGTCGCCCGGGTCAGCGCCACGTACAGCACCCGCAGCCCCGCCGGGGACTCGTCCGCGATCTCCGCGGGCGACACGACGACGGTGGCGTCGTACTCCAGGCCCTTCGCCTCCAGGCTGCCCAGCGCCACCACCCGGTCGCCGAGCTCCGCGAGCCAGCCGCGGGCCTGTTCGCGGCGGTTCATCGCGACCACCACGCCGACCGTGCCGTCCACCTCGGCGAGCAGCCTGCGGGCCTCCTCGCGCACGGTCGCCGCCAGGTCCCCGTCCCGTACGGCCTCGAAGCGCGGCCGTACGCCGGTCGAGCGGACCGCGGCCGGTGACTCCATCCCCGGCATCGCGAGCGCCAGCACCTTCGCCGCGAGCTCGGCGATCTCCGCCGGGTTGCGGTAGTTGACGGTGAGGGTGAAGCGGCGGCGCGGACGGTTGCCGAGCGCCTCGTCACGGGCCGCCTCCGCCTCGTCCGGATCGGACCAGGAGGACTGCGCCGCGTCGCCGACGATCGTCCAGGTGGCGTGCCGGCCGCGGCGGCCGACCATCCGCCACTGCATGGGCGTCAGGTCCTGTGCCTCGTCGACGATGACGTGCGCGTACTCGGTACGCTCCGCAGCCAGCCGCTCGGCCCGCTCCCACTGGGTCTCCTCGCGCTGCGGCATCAGCTCCTCCAGGCCGGTGAGCTCGTCCAGCGGGTCGAACTCACGTTTGCGCTTGGTGCGCTGGACCGTACCGAGCAGGGTCTGCAGCTCGTCGAGGAGCGCCACGTCGTGGACGGACAGCGGCCCCTGCCCCTCCGCGTCCAGCCGCTTCAGCGAGCGGGCGATCCGGCGCACCTCCCCCTGGTTGAGGATGCGGCGCGACCACCGGCTCAGCCGCCGCTCGTCCGCCATCGCGGCCAGCACCCGGCGCGGGGTGAGCTCCGGCCACCAGGCGTTCAGGAACTCCAGGAACGGCGTCTCGGTGGAGACGTCCTCGTCGAACGAGGAGCGCAGCTCGGCGGCGAGTTCGGGGTCGGTGTAGCGGCCCCGGCCCGTGGACCTGTGCCACAGGGCATCCAGCAGCAGCTTGCGGGCCCGCGGCCGCAGGAGGTTGACCGGCGCTGTCCCGCTGAGGACGTTGGCGCGGATGCGCTGGAGCTCGTCGGCGTGCAGTTCGATACGGGCTCCGAAGGCGACCACCCGCAGATATGTCGGGGTGCCCGCGGGCCGCGCCGGCTGTTCCTCGTCGTCGCCGAAGGACAACTGCCCCTCCGCGGCCGCCACCGGCCGGGGCGCGGGCGACTCCAGCGCGCCGCGGGCCGCCTTGCGCAGGACGTGGACCATCCGGGACGAGCCCTTGACGCGGGCGACGGCCGGTTCGTCGTACGCGGTGGCCCCCGCGGTGCCCGCAGCCTCCTCGGACAGCGAGCCGACCGCGCGGATCGCGACCTGGCCCTCCTCGCCCAGCGAGGGCAGCACACCCTCGGTGTAAGCGACGAGGAGCGGGGTCGGCGAGACGACGAGGATGCCGCCCGCGTACCGCCGCCGGTCCTGGTAGAGCAGATACGCGGCCCGGTGCAGGGCCACCGCGGTCTTGCCGGTGCCGGGGCCGCCGGACACCTCCGTGACGGAGGCGGCGGGCGCCCGGATGACCAGGTCCTGCTCGGCCTGGATGGACGAGACGATGTCCCGCATGGTGTGGCTGCGGGCCTGGCCGAG
>DATCWZ010000766.1:0-2750 GCA_036566065.1 Streptomyces sp.
CCGCCTATCTGGCCACCGTGCCGGACCTGCCCGAGCCGAGCCCGGAGCAGGCGGCGGCGCTCGCTCGGGCGGCCCAAGAGCGCCGCGCGCAGGCCGCCGAGCAGGTCGACGTGCCCGGCGAGGTGCGGGCCGTGCTGCTCGGACTCCTCGCCGACGGCACCACCGTCCGTCAGGCCGCCGAGCACCTGGAGGCGTATGGGGTGCCCAGGATGAGCGTGTGGCGGCTGCTGGACCGGCTGCGGCATGAGGGCGTGGCCCGCATGTCCGGGCGGGGCAGGGGCGCCCGCTGGCACCTGACCGGCGACGATGGCGGCGATGGGGAGGAGGACACCGACAATGGGCACGCCGCGTGACCAGAAAATGTCCCAAGAAATGTCCCAGCGGATTGTCCCGGCCCCTGTTTCCGGCCCTCGTATAGAGGGTTCCGGGCAGGGGGTTGGGACAATAAACCCTCCCCCGGCAGCCCTCACCCACCGTGACGGAAACGGGTGGCCGCAGTGAGCCGTACGAGCGTCGCCCGCGCGCTCGCGGACACCAGCGATCCCGGCCACACGGCGGCACTCATCGCGTCCCGCTGCCAAGGGTCCGGCCTGGACCCCCGCGGCTACGCCGGCATGTACGGCGCCGCCCTCACCCTCGGACAGCCGCTCCTGCCCGCGGGCGCCGGGTGGTGCTCGGACCGGGACCTGGTCGACGCCATCGCCGACCTCCAGGACACCCTGGCGGCGCGGCAGGCGCGGCTCCGCATAGCCCAAGCCGAGACACGCGCCGCCCTGGCGCGTGCGCAACGGCAGGCCGCACGCGACAGGCACCTGTTCGGGCAAGTCGGCGCCGAGACGCGGATCGTCCTCGCCGACTGCCGCACTGCCTTGGAGGTCCTCGGCGAGGCGGCGGGCAGGCTCCGGCACGCCGTATCGCGTATCGGCGCCGTGCCGGGCGAGCTGGGCGAGGTGTACGAGGCCGTGTACCGGCTGGTGCGGGCCGGGAGGGTCCTGCCGCACAACGGACGCTGGCTCACCGGAGAAGAGGTTTGATCGTGGACTTTGTGGCGTTTCTGTTGATCGTTTTCGTGGTGTGGGCTGTCGTGGACTGGTCGAAGCACCGATTGTCGGCCTGTCCCCGGTGCAAGGGCACGGGCCGTTTGGACTCGACGTTCTGGCCGGGCCGGTATCGGCCGTGTGGCCGGTGCGGGCGCAGCGGCGAGATCCGCCGAGGAAGGGACATGTGATGCTCGGCGACGTGCTGGCCGACCTTGCCGATGCCGCACGCGAGCAGTCGTGGGCGGACGCGGCTCTGTGCGCGCAGGCCGACCCCGACACATGGTTCCCGGAAAAAGGCCACAACGAGCAGACGCAGGCGGCCAAGGCGACCTGCCGGCGTTGCCCGGTGGCCGGTGAATGCCTGGCCTACGCCCTCGGGCTTGAGGACGACCTGATGGGGGTGTGGGGCGGCACCACTCAGGCGGAGCGGCGGGTCATGCGTTGTACGGCCGCCTAGGGTACGTTCCCCGATCATCTAAACCTATTGCAGTGTTCACTGCATCAATGTAGCATTTACTACATGAGCGAGACCTACTACCGCATCCACTGGGCCGACTGCCCCGCGTTCTCCCCGGAAAACGCGTGGTCAGCCCTGTGGGGCGCCACCCGATCCCCGGACGGCAGCCAGACCGAATGCACCGTTTGCGCCGGTGTCGGCAAGAGCAGCAGCCCTTGCCCGACCTGTGATGGCCGTGGCTACCGTGACGGTGACCCCGACCACGAGTGCGGCACCTGTGACGGCACTGGCGACGTGGACGAGTGCGACACCTGCGACGGCACCGGCTGGCAGGACGCCCTGCAGGGCTACTCCTGCTGCGACACGGCCGAAGAGCTGGTGAGGTATTTCACCCACGCCGCTCGTGACGCCGCCGAAGATGACGACAAGGTCGTCGTCTTCGAGGGCACCCGGGTCGGCGACGGGTTCGACGGAGAGCCCCTCGCCGTCCCCACCCGCATCATCGAGGAGGTGCCGTGGAGCGAATTCCGGACCCGGACGATCTGACCCGGCCGGACGCCGAACGGCTCCTCCAGATCTACGGCGGACGTCAGGGTCAGGCCCGGATGGTGCGGGCCGCCTACCGCCTCGGCGTCTCGGCCGCGCGGATCCAGCGGCTGTCGGGCATCGCCCGGGACACCGTGGCACGCATGCTCGGCCGGTAGCAGTTGTCCATCTGTAGCAAGTGAGAGGCCCGCAGATGCTCGTATCACCTGCGGACCCCTCCACCATCCAACAACACCCCAAGGAGGGGAACATGACCACCTACACCTACGCCACACTGGACCCCCGCCCCACTACTGCCGCCCAGCAGGCCAACGATGCGGTGTTCGCTGCCGGGCCGGTGTACGGGCTGGAGGTGACCATACAGACGCTCGCGGACCGCTGCGTCGCCAACCTGGACCCGCAGCACCTGGGCGGAGACGCGTCCACGGCTGCTATCGAGGCAGCCGTGGACTGGCCGCTGCCGCCCGCCGGGGCGACCTTGGCCACCGTACGGGCCGACGCGGACTCCGTGGGCGCCATGGCGGTGCTGCTGCTCCGCTCCGCCGGCTACCTGCTGTGGCAGGGCGCACTGGACCGCATCAGGGTGATCGCGGACGCGGACAAGGAGGCGTCTGGGTCATGGCCGGGCGTCCGTCCCGTCCCGGCGGCTGAAGCATTGGTCACCCCGGCCACGCCGGTTATGAGTCTTGCGGCGGACCACCGCAAGC
>DATCWZ010000454.1:0-5315 GCA_036566065.1 Streptomyces sp.
CCCGGCTCGGCCAGCCGCAGCTCGCGCAGCGCGCCGTCGGCCAGCGTGCGGCCGGATTCCTCGCGCAGGGCGGGCGCGACGTAGTGGTGGAGCGCGGACTGCGCCCAGGCGTGCAGCATCTGGAGCACGCCGATGTCCGACTCGCGGCCGGAGAAGGCGAGGACGAGGGCGATGAAGTCGCGGGCCGGCAGCAGCGCGTCCCGGGTCAGGTTCCACAGGGCGGACCAGCACAGGGCCCGCGCGAGCGGGTCGGTGAGCGAGCCGAGGTGGTCGCGCAGGGTCGCCAGCGATGCCTCGTCGAAGCGGATCTTGCAGTACGTGAGGTCGTCGTCGTTGACGAGGACCAGGTCGGCCCGCTCGGCCCCGGCGAGCTCGCCGATCACCGTACGGGCTCCGGAGACGTCGGCCTCGGCGCGGGCGTACCGCACGAGGTCACCGGCGGCGTCCCGCTTGTAGAGGCCCACCGCGACCCGGTGCGTGCGCAGCTCGGGATGCGAGGCTGCGGCCTCCTGGAGGACCGCGAGCTCGCTGATCCGTCCCGCGTCGTCGTAGGTGACGGCGGGGGTCAGGGAGTTGACGCCCGCGGTCTGCAGCCACGACCGCGACCAGGCGGTCATGTCGCGCCCCGACGTCTCGGCGAGGACCGAGAGCAGGTCGCCGAGCTGCGTGTTCCCGTACGCGTGCCGCTTGAAGTAGCGCCTGGCGCCTTCCAGGAACGCGTCGCGGCCGACGTACGCCACCAGTTGCTTGAGGACGGACGCGCCTTTGGCGTAGGTGATGCCGTCGAAGTTGAGCTTGGCGTCCTCCAGGTCACCGATGGTGGCGGTGACGGGGTGGGTGGAGGGCCACTGGTCGGCGCGGTACGCCCAGGACTTGCGGTTGTTGGCGAAGGTGATCCAGCCGCTGGTGAAGCGGGTCGCCTCGACCATGGAGAAGGACCCCATGAAGTCGGCGAAGGACTCCTTGAGCCACAGGTCGTTCCACCACTGCATGGTGACCAGGTCGCCGAACCACATGTGCGCCATCTCGTGCAGGATGACGTTGGCGCGGCGCTCGTACGAGGCGGCGGTGACCTTGCCCCGGTAGATGTACTCCTCGCGGAAGGTGACGCAGCCCGGGTTCTCCATGGCGCCGAGGTTGTACTCGGGTACGAAAGCTTGGTCGTACTTCCCGAACGGGTACGGGTAGTCGAAGTTGTCGTGGAAGAAGTCCAGGCCCTGCTTGGTAATCCGGAAGATGTCGTCGGCGTCGAAGTGCTTGGCCAGGCCCTTGCGGCAGAGCGCGCCGAGCGGGATCTCCAGCTTCGAGCCCCCATCGAGGCTGCGGGTGTAGAGGTCGGTCACGTAGTGGTACGGACCGGCGACGACGGCGGTGATGTACGTGGAGATCGGCCTGGTCTCGGCGAACCGCCAGACCTGGCCCTCGTGCGAGTCCTCCGCGCCGTTGGACCAGACCGTCCAGCCGTCGGGGGCCGTCACCTCGAAGCGGTACGGAGCCTTCAGATCGGGCTGCTCGAAGTTGGCGAAAACACGCCGGGCGTCGGCCGGCTCGTACTGCGTGTAGAGGTAGACCTCGCCGTCCTCCGGGTCGACGAACCGGTGCATGCCCTCGCCGGTCCGGCTGTACGCGCACTGAGCGTCGACCACCAGGGTGTTCTCGCCCAGGGCGAGACCGTCCAGGCGCACCCGCGTGCCGTCGAAGACGGCGTCCGGGTCGAGGGGTTTCCCGTTCAGCGTCACGGAGGTCACCCGCGGGGCCAGCAGATCGGCGAAGGTCGAGGCCCCGTCGCGTGCGGCGTGGAAGCGGATGGTGGTCAGCGAGCGGAAGGTACGCTCACCGGATTCCCCGTCGGGCTCACCGACGGCGGACCGCAGGTCGAGAGCGACCTCGTAGCGGTCGACGGTCAGCAGCTCGGCCCGTTCGCGGGCCTCGTCGCGGGACAGGTTTTCACCGGGCACGGGCACTCCTTCGTGTCTCGTTCGAACAGCTTTGATCCTCGCACGCGGGCCCTACGGCCGGTATGCGGGAATGGCCGAACCGCTCTGCGGTGTTCTGATGCCCAGATGCGCGAGACCTCATGAGGAGAGAGATGTCCGAGAACAGCAAGACTCCGGTCGACTTCTGGTTCGACCCGCTCTGCCCGTGGGCCTGGATGACGTCCCGCTGGATGCTGGAGGTCGAGAAGGTCCGCGATGTGGAGGTCCGCTGGCACGTGATGAGCCTGGCCGTCCTGAACGAGGACCACCTGGACGAACTGCCCGCGGAGTACCGGGACATGCTGGAGAACCAGGCATGGGGCCCGGTCCGGGTCGTGGTGGCCGCCCAGCAGAAGCACGGCGAGGACGTGGTGGGCCCGCTGTACACGGCGCTCGGCACGCGCTTCCACAACAAGGGCGAGGGCGTGACCCGCGAGGCCGTCGTGGGGGCGCTGGAGGACGTCGGGTTGCCGGTCGCGCTCGCGGACTACATGGACTCCGACGCGTACGACAAGGAGCTGCGCGCCTCCCACAAGGAGGGCATCGACAAGGTCGGCCAGGACGTCGGCACGCCGGTCATCGCGGTGCCCGGCGCCGACGGCGAGCAGATCGCCTTCTTCGGCCCGGTTGTCACCCCCGCCCCGAAGGGCGAGGACGCGGCGAAGCTGTGGGACGGGACGCTGATGGTGGCCTCGATCCCCGGTTTCTACGAGATCAAGCGGACCCGCACCCAGGGCCCGATCTTCGACTGACGCGACGCGGGTGCCGGGCCGGGCGTTTATGGGATGTCCACAGTCTCATGCGCCTGGCTCGTTTCCCGTACAGGGCACTTCCTTCTGCTCTTACCCCAGTGACCAGCATCACGCCGCTATGTGGTTACGGAACTCCCTTTGTGTGAACCCCACTAACGCGTCGACGGCTGCTTTGTGGCGGCCGGTGGTGATGGGGCGGTACGGGGTCGGCTAACGTCACATTCAGTCCGTCCCCCATCCGTCCTGTCTGTCCTCACCCGCGGAGTCCCGATGAGCACTGCTGCCGCCGCCCCCATCCGATCCGGAGCGGTCCTCGCCGACCTGCTGCCCGCAGCCCGGCACCGTTACGCCGTGGACACGGCCCTCGTGCTCGGCGGCGCGGCCCTCACCGGCATCGCGGCCCAGATAGCCGTCCCCGTTCCCGGCTCCCCGGTGCCCGTCACCGGGCAGACCTTCGCCGCGCTGCTCGTCGGTACAGCGCTCGGTGCCCGTCGCGGCTTCCTCGCCCTCGCCCTCTACTCGGTGCTCGGCATGGCCGGTATGCCGTGGTTCGCGGGCGGCAGCTCCGGCGCGGGCGGCGCCTCGTTCGGCTATGTGCTGGGCATGCTGCTGGCCGCCACCGTGGTCGGCGAGCTCGCCCGCCGCGGCGGTGACCGCTCGGTGCTGCGGACCGCGGGCACGATGGCGGTCGGCTCGCTGATCATTTACGCCGTCGGCGTGCCGTATCTCGCGATCTCCACGGGCATGTCGATGAGCGCCGCCGTCGCGGCCGGCCTTGTGCCGTTCCTGATCGGTGACGCTGTGAAGGCCGCGCTGGCCATGGGCGCGCTGCCCGCCACCTGGAAGCTCGTCGGGCGCCGCGGCTGACCCCTCGGGTTCCACCGGACATATGAGAGGCCCGCCGGTCCGGCGGGCCTCTCGTCATGTCGGCCCGGCGGGTGATCCCGCACCCCGCCGACGGATGCCCCGCCTCGCACATGCCACACTTCGGACCATGCGCGTGTACCTCGGCTCCGACCATGCCGGCTTCGAACTCAAGAACCACCTCGTCGAGTGGCTCACCGCCCACGGCCATGAGCCCGTGGACTGCGGCCCCCACATCTATGACGCCCAGGACGACTACCCGCCGTTCTGTCTGCGTGCGGCCGAGCGGACCGCCGCGGACAAGGACAGCCTCGGCATCGTCATCGGCGGCTCCGGCAACGGCGAGCAGATGGCCGCCAACAAGGTCAAGGGCGTCCGCGCCGCGCTGGCGTGGAGCGAGCAGACGGCGGCGCTCGGCCGCGAGCACAACGACGCCAACGTGGTGGCCATCGGCGGCCGGATGCACACGGTGGAGGAGTCCACCCGGTTCGTCGAGATCTTCCTCGGCACCCCGTACTCCGGCGAGGAGCGCCACACCCGCCGTATCGAGATGCTCGCCGCGTACGAGGCGACCGGCGACCTCCCCCCGGTCCCGGCCCACCACCCGCAGCAGGACTGAGACCCGTCACCGCGGCGGGCGGACCCCGTCCCACCGGGCCGCCGGGTCCCCGCCCGGGGGCACGGCCGTGTCACCGAGGAGAGCCACCGTGCCCGAGGGGCATACGATCCACCGCCTCGCCGCCGATCACCGCGAGCGTTTCGCGGGCACTGCGGTACGGGTGAGCAGCCCGCAGGGCAAGTTCTCCGACAGTGCGGCCCTGCTTGACGGCCGCCCCCTGACCTCGGTCGACGCCCACGGCAAGCACCTCTTCCTCGGCTTCGACGGCATCGGCTGGATCCATATCCACCTCGGCCTGTTCGGCAAGCTCGGTTTCGGTACGACACCGGCGCCGCCGCCCACCGCGACCGTCCGGCTCCGCCTGGCGAACGCGCACCACTACGCGGACCTGCGCGGCGCCACCACGTGCGCGCTGATCACCGACGCCGAGAAGCGCGCGATACACGACCGGCTCGGCCCCGACCCGCTGCGCGGCGACGAGAGCGGCGAGCGGGCCTGGCAGCGGATCTCCCGCAGCCGCATCACCGTCGCCGCGCTGCTGATGGACCAGAAGGTCATCGCAGGCGTCGGCAACGTCTACCGCGCCGAGGTCCTGTTCCGGCACGGCATCGACCCGTACCGCCTCGGCAAGGACCTCAGCCGCGCCGAGTGGGACGCGATCTGGGCCGACCTGGGCGAACTGATGCGCGAGGGCGTACGGAAGAATCGGATCGACACGGTCCGCCCCGAGCATCTGCCCGAGGTCATGGGCCGCCCGCCGCGCGTCGACGGCCACGGCGGCGAGGTGTACGTCTACCGCAGGGCGCGCCAGGCATGCCATGTCTGCGGCACGCAGATCCGTACGGCCGAACTGGCGGCCCGTAACCTGTTCTGGTGCCCGGGCTGCCAGCGCCGCTAGCCTGGGGTCTTTCGTTTGGATCAGGCCGGGCTCGCGTGCCCTGGCACCGCACCTCGCGGCGTTGTCGTCAGTCGTTCCCCGAGCTCTCGGCTCCGCTCGAGCAGGGGAGGCCTCAACCGCTCCGCGTCGCCTCCCTCCTCCGCCTTGCGATGCACGGCACCAGACCCCGCTCCCTTGTCCGGCCTGATCCAAACGAAAGACCCTAG
>DATCWZ010000783.1:0-3508 GCA_036566065.1 Streptomyces sp.
TCGGCCGCCGTACTGGAGACAGCCCTCGCGGTCTCCCGCGCGCACCTGGCGCCCGACAAGCATCTGCGCTTCGCCTGGTGGGGCGCCGAGGAGCTCGGACTCGTCGGATCGCGTTACTACGTCAACAGCCTGTCGTCCACGGAGCGTTCCAGGCTCTCCGGGTACCTCAACTTCGACATGATCGGCTCACCCAACCCCGGGTACTTCGTGTACGACGACGACCCGGGCATCGAGCAGACCTTCAAGGACTACTTCGCCGGGCTTTCCATACCGACCGAGATAGAGACGGAGGGCGACGGACGGTCCGACCACGCCCCGTTCAAGAACGCGGGCGTCCCGGTCGGCGGACTGTTCTCGGGCGCGGACTACGTCAAGACCTCCGCCCAGGCCCAGAAGTGGGGCGGCACTGTCGGGCAGGCGTTCGACCGCTGCTATCACGCGTCCTGCGACACCACGGCGAACATCGACGACACGGCCCTCGACCACAACAGCGATGCCATCGCCTACGCGGTGTGGACCCTGTCCGCGGCGGACACCCCGCCGACGGGCGGGGACGTGTACACCAACGACACCGATGTCGCCGTCCCGGACAACGGCGCCGCGGTCACCTCGCCGATCTCCGTCACCGGCCGGACGGGCAGCGCGCCCGTGGCGCTCCAGGTCGGCGTGGACATCAAACACACCTGGCGCGGTGACCTGGTCGTCGATCTGCTCGCCCCCGACGGGACCGCCTACCGGCTGAAGAATTCGAGCGGCGGCGACTCCGCCGACAACGTGATCGCCACCTACACCGTCAACGCCTCGGCCGAGACGGCCAACGGCACCTGGAAACTGCGGGTACGGGACGTGGCCGCGCAGGACACCGGCTACATCGACAGGTGGCAGCTCACCTTCTGAGGTCCCGGGGGAGGCGCGGTCCGCGCGCCTCCCCCGTACCGCCCGCTACAGATACTTCTTCAGCTCGCGCCGTGCCAGCGAGCGCTGGTGCACCTCGTCGGGACCGTCCGCCAGCCGCAGCGTCCGTGCCCCCGCCCACAGTTCGGCCAGCGGGAAGTCCTGGCTGACACCGCCCGCACCGTGCAACTGCACCGCCTGGTCGAGGATGTCGACCACCGCGCGGGGCGTGGCGATCTTGATGGCCTGGATCTCGGTGTGCGCCCCTCGGTTGCCCACGGTGTCCATCAGCCACGCCGTCTTCAGGACCAGCAGCCGCAACTGCTCCACCGTCACCCGGGCGTCCGCGATCCAGTTCTGTACGACGCCCTGCCGGGCCAGCGGCTTGCCGAAGGCCGTACGCGAGACCGCGCGTCGGCACATCAGCTCGATCGCCCGCTCGGCCATCCCGATCAGCCGCATGCAATGGTGGATCCGGCCGGGCCCCAGGCGCGCCTGGGCGATGGCGAAGCCGCCACCCTCCTCGCCGATCAGGTTCGCGGCAGGCACCCGTACATCGGTGAACACGACCTCGGCGTGGCCGCCGTGGGAATGGTCCTCGTATCCGTACACCTGCATGGCGCGGCGCACTTCGAGCCCCGGGGTGTCGCGCGGCACCAGGATCATCGACTGCTGGCGGCGGATGTCGTCGCCGTCCGGGTCGGTCTTGCCCATCACGATGAAGATCTCGCAGTGAGGGTTCATCGCCCCGGAGATGTACCACTTGCGGCCGTTGATGACATAGCTGTCGCCGTCGCGGACGATACGGGTCTCGATGTTGGTGGCGTCCGACGAGGCCACCTCCGGCTCCGTCATCGCGAACGCCGAGCGGATCTCGCCGGCCAGCAGCGGCTCCAGCCATCGCTTCTTCTGCTCGTCCGAACCGAACTGGAACAGCACCTCCATGTTCCCCGTGTCCGGTGCCGCGCAGTTCAGTGCGGTCGGCGCCAACTGCGGGCTGCGGCCGGTGATCTCGGCCAGCGGCGCGTACTGGAGGTTCGTCAGCCCTGCGCCGTACGAGTCATCGGGCAGGAAGAGGTTCCACAGACCCTGCCTGCGCGCCTCCGCCTTCAGGTCCTCGACGATCCGCGGCGTGTCCCACGGCGACGCGAGACCCAGGCGCTGCTCGTGCGCGGTCTTCTCGGCCGGATACACATGCTCGTCCATGAAGGCGAGCAGCTTCGTGCGCAGCTCCTCGGTACGGGCGTCGAATGCGAAGTCCACAGGGATCAGCCTTCCTTGAGGGTGGTGAGGCCGTGCGCGATGAAGACCGGGACCAGGTCGCCGATGCGGTCGAAGCCGGCGCCGACCGTCTGCCCCAGGGTGTAGCGGTAGTGGATGCCCTCAAGGATCACGGCGAGCTTGAACCACGCGAATGCCGTGTACCAGGAGATGGCGGAGGTGTCCCGGCCGGAGCCCGCCGCGTACCGCTCGATCAGCTCGGCGGGCGTGGGATGGCCGGGCGCCCCGCTGGTCGTGGACACGGGGGAGCTGGGCAGCTCCAGGTCGGAGCTGTACATCACCAGCAGGCCGAGGTCGGTCAGCGGATCGCCGAGCGTCGACATCTCCCAGTCCAGTACGGCCCTGATCGTGTCGTCGGGGCCGAGCAGGACATTGTCGAGGCGGTAGTCGCCGTGTACGACAGCGGGCGCCGGGGACACGGGCAGCTCACGGCCCAGCGACGCGTGCAGCTCGTCGATGCCCGCCAGTTCGCGGTTGCGGGAGGCGTCGAGCTGCTTGCCCCAGCGCCGCAACTGACGGTCCAGGAAGCCCTCCGGGTGTCCGAAATCGTCCAGGCCCACGGAGGCGGGCTCTACGGCGTGCAGATCGACCAGGGTATCCACCAGGCCGAGGACCGCGTTCCTGGTGCGCTCCGGGCCGAGCGGGATCAGTTGCTCCGCCGTGCGGTACGGAGTTCCCTCGACGTACTCCATGACGTAGAAAGGTGAACCGATGACCGAGTCGTCCTCGCACAGCAGTACGGGCTCGGGCACCGGCACCGCGGTCGGATGCAGGGCGCTGATCACCCGGTGCTCGCGCCGCATGTCGTGCGCCGTGGCCAGCACGTGACCCAGGGGCGGCCTGCGGACGACCCACCGGCCCGTACCGTCGGTGACGACATAGGTCAGGTTCGAGCGGCCGCCCTCGATCAGCCGGGCGTCGAGCGGTCCGCTCACCAGTCCCGGCCGCACGCGGTCGAGATGGCCGCGCAGCAGACCGGGGTCGAGACCTGGCGGGTGGGCTGGACTCATGGTGGCTACCTCCGGGGCGGTCGGACAATCGCTGCCTATGATGCCGACCAGTCGGTATGTCGTCAACGGACGGCTAGCCGCCCTGCACCGGCGCTGGCTCGACGATGACGGCACCCTGCGCGAGCGCGACGACGCGGCGGCGATGCGCAGGGCCGAACCGGGTTGGCGGAAACCCGCAGTCCCGCGCTGGTGAGTGGGCGGGCGGACCGCCGGGGGGATCAGAGCAGGGACGCCGCCGCGAACAGCGCCAGCGCGAGCGTGCACGCCGTCGCCGTCAGTACGGTACGCGGCGGCAGCGGCCCCGGCCGTCCGTCGCCGCTCAG
>DATCWZ010000876.1:0-4316 GCA_036566065.1 Streptomyces sp.
CGGCGGCCAGGCACAGCGGGAGCGGCCAGCCGTGTGCCGCGCCGATGGCGGCCGCGTACGCGCCGAGTCCGAAGAACGCACTCTGGCCGAGCGAGACCTGTCCGGTCCAGCCGACGAGTACGTCCAGGCCGAGGATGGCGACGGCGTACACGAGAATCAGCGTCAACTGGAGTACGGCGAACGGGCTCATGGTGAGCGGGAACACGGCGAGGACCAGCAGGAGCAGCCCGGTCGCGGCCGGTCCGTGCCATCGGGCGGTGCGGCTCATACGCGCTGCACCTCCTTGCGGCCGAAGACGCCCTCGGGTTTCACCAGCAGGATCAGAACCATCAGCACCAGGGGTACGGCGATCTTCATGTCGCTGCCGATGACGTCCACGTACGCCCCGGCGAGGTTCTCCGTGATGCCGATGAACCAGGCGGCGAGCACTGCCCCGGACGCGGAGTCGAGGCCGCCGAGGACGGCGGCGGCGAGTGCGTAGATGAGGACCGAGTCCATCATTTCCGGCGCGAGGTACAGCTTGGGTGCGACCAGGCATCCGGCGAGCGCGCCGATCGCGGCGGCCAGTCCCCAGCCGAGCATCAGCAGCCGCCCGACGGGCAGGCCGAGCAGGGCGCTCGATCCCGGGTCGGCGGCGACACTGCGGAAGGCGAGCCCGAGCCGGGTCCTGCGGAACAGGAGGTTCAGCAGGAGTACGACGACGAGCAGGGCCGCCACCGTGCCGAGCGCCCCGTAACCGATCGTGCCGTCGCCCGCCCTGACCCCGCCCCTGGGGAAGCCGGAGGGGAACCGTTTGAGTACGGTGCCCCAGATGAGGCTGACCAGGCCGTTGACGCAGATCAGCAGGGCGACGGTGACGACGATCGCCGCGAGTTCCTCCCGGCCCTCGAAGCGCCGGATGAGGAAGCGCTCGACGAGTGCGCCGGCGATTCCCGACGCCACGATCGCGATGAGGACCGCGCCCCAGACCGGCACCCCCGCGTTCTGTAGCGACCAGGCCAGATAGGTGGACATCACCGCCATCTGGCCCTGCGAGAAGTTCACGATGCCGGTGGAGCGGTGCACCAGGACCAGGGCGAGTGCGAGGGCCGCGTAGACCGACCCCGACGCGAGGCCGTCGAGTATCTGCTGAATGAGATTCATGATGTCGCCGTCCGCCTCACAAGCCCAGATAGGCGCGTCGGATGTGGTCATGGGCGGAGATCTCGGCGGCAGGCCCGTCGAGCACGACGCGGCCCGCCTCCAGGACGACGGCGTGGTCGGCGACGCGCAGGGCGAGGTCGGCGTTCTGTTCGACGACCAGCACGGTGAGCCCCCATTCGTCGCGCAACCGCGGTATCAGTACGAACAGTTCCCGGGTGATGCGCGGTGCGAGGCCCAGCGACGGTTCGTCGAGCAGCAGCAGGGATGGCCGGCCCATCAGGGCCCGCGCGATGGCGAGCATCTGCTGCTCGCCGCCGGAGAGGCTGCCGGCCTGCGCCGCCCCGCGCTCGGCGAGTACGGGGAACAGTTCGCACAGCCGCGCCAGGTCGGCCCGCATCGCGGTCCGGTCCCGGCGGCGCAGGCCCCCGGCCAGCAGGTTGTCCTTGACGCTGAGCCGCTTGATGGTGCCGCGCCCCTGGGGTACGTGGGCGACGCCCGTCCTGGCCACCGCGTCGGGCGCCAGGCGGGTGAGCGTACGGCCGCCGACCAGGATCTCCCCGGTCCGTTCGACCAGGCCGCTGACAGCGCGCAGTGTGGTGGTCTTGCCCGCGCCGTTGGCTCCGAGCAGGGCGGTGACCGATCCGTCGGCGACGGCGAAGCCCACGTCGTGGAGCACCCGCGCCCTGCCGTAACCGGCGTACACATGGCGGAGTTCGAGACTGCTCACGCTGCCCCCAGGTAGGCGGAGACGACGACGGGGTCGGACTGCACCTGCCGTGCCGTGCCCTCGGACACCTTTGTGCCGGTGACGAGGGCGACGACATGGTCGGTGATGCCCGCGATGAGGCCCATGTGGTGCTCGACGACGATGACGGTGACATCCCGGTCGTCGCGTATCCGCCGGATGAGGGCGCCGAGTTCATCGACCTCGCCGTGGGCGAGGCCCCCGGCGGGTTCGTCGAGCATCAGCAGCCGGGGTTCCGAGAGCAGGGCACGGGCGATCTCGACGCGTTTCTGGGATCCGTAGGGCAGGTCACCGGCCGGTGTCCCTTCGACGCCGGAGAGCCCGAGGTAGTCGATGAGCGCGCGTGCCCGTTCGGTGAGGGCGCGCTCCTGACGGCGTGTCATGGGCAGAGCGAGGAGATAGGCGAGGGCGTTGCCGGTGAGTTTGCTGTGCCCGCCGAGCAGTACGTTGTCGAGCACCGACCGGTCCGCCTGGAGTGCCGGCTGCTGGAAGGTGCGGGCGATCCCCAGGTCGACCATCCGGTGGGGCGGCGCGGCGAGGACGTCCCGGCCGGACACCCGGATGCGTCCGGCGGACGGCCGGTAGTATCCGCTGACGCAGTTGAACAGCGAGGTCTTGCCCGCTCCGTTGGGGCCGACCAGGCCGCAGATCTCGCCGGCCGCCACCTCGAAACCCACGCCGCTGAGCGCGGTGACGCCGCCGAACCGCAGGGTGACGTCGTCGACCTGCAACAGGGGCCGGCTCTCCGGACCGTTCATATCCACCCACCCGCCGCCAGGGGACTTCTGGTGACCGGAAGCGTGTCGGAGGTCACAGCCGGACTCGATATGACTTCCGGCCAGTGGAAGTCATCTTCTCGCCGGTCGCCGCGCGGACCGATTCTCGGAGGCATCCCCGGTGTGTAGGAGCCGAGCAGAGCGGGAGCCCGCAGTGAACTTCCCCGTCGAATTCGCACGGAACCAGTGGTATGTCGCGGCGTACGGCGCCGAGATCACCCGCAGTCTCTTTCCCAGGACGGTCCTCGGTACGGATCTCGTCTTCTACCGCACGGCGGACGGACAGGTGACGGCGCTGGCCGACCGCTGTGTGCACCGGCGCTACCCGCTGTCGGAGGGCAGCCTGGACAAGGATCTCGTGGTGTGCGGCTACCACGGCTTCACGTACGACAGGACGGGGGCGTGTGTCGCCGTACCGGGGCAGAAGCGCATTCCGCGGACCGCGCGGGTGGCGGCCTTTCCGGTCGTCGAGCAGGACTCGTTCGTCTGGGTGTGGATCGGCGACCCGGAGCTGGCCGACCCGGCGGCCGTCCCCCGCGCACCGTGGCTCGCCGACGACGGCTACACCACGGTGTGCGGCATGGAGCCGCTCGACGCACCGTACGGACTGCTGGTGGACAACCTGCTCGATCTGTCCCACGAGACGTATCTGCACGGCGGGTACATCGGTACGCCGGAGGTGGCCGAGACCCCGATCCGTACGGAGGTCGACGAGGACCGGCAGACCGTCTACGTCAGCCGGCACATGGACAACGCCCAGTGCCCGCCGTTCTATTCGGAGTCGACGGGCATCCGCGGCACCATCGTGCGCTGGCAGGACATCGAGTTCCGTCCGCCGTGCCTGTATCTGCTGCACAGCAGGGTCGCACCGGCCGGGGTGCTGCCCGCGGACGACGGCTCGGATCCGGGCGGTTTCCATGTGGAGGTCGTGTACGCGATCACTCCGGAGACGGCCACGACGACGCATGACTTCTGGGCCGTGGCACGGGACTTCGCGCTCGGCGACGAGGAGGTGTCGGACTTCCTGCGGGACAGCAACCGCACGGTCGTTCTCCAGGACGTGGTGGCGCTCGGCAAGCTGGCCAAGTCGATCCGTACGGACGGCGACGGCTACCAGGAACTGAGCATCAACATCGACACCGGTGGTCTCGCGGCACGCCGGCTGATCAAGGCCCAGATCGAGGCCGGTGCGGAGCCGGCCCGGCCGGTGTCCACGCCGTGAGCGTGTCGCGGAACGGCCCGGCGGGCGGCACCGACAGCGGTGCCGGATCCCGCGTGTACACCGTTGAGTGGCTGCCCGGCTCCGACCTGCTGCTCGGCAGATGCTTCTGCGGGGCCCAACAGGAAGCGGACGATCCTGTCGCACTGTGGTCCTGGCTGCTGAGCCATCCGGGCGGGCACACCGCCGCCGTTCCCGCCCGGGGCGGCGGCCCCCGATGACCGAGCCGGAGTTCGACGCGGTGGTCCGGACGAAGACCCTCGCGGCCGAGGGCGTCGCCGAGCTTCTGCTCGCCCGCCCGCCCGGCGGTGAACTTCCCGCGTGGGAGCCGGGGGCGCACATCGATCTGGTCCCGGCGACCGGCCCCGCGCGGCAGTACTCGCTGTGCGGCGACCCGGCCGACCGGTCGTGCTACCGGATCGCGGTGCTCCGC
>DATCWZ010000632.1:0-11791 GCA_036566065.1 Streptomyces sp.
GCGCGACGCCCGCCCCGCCGGGCCCCGGCGATCGCTTTCCCCGGCCCGTTTCCCGGCGCACTCCGTGGGGCGGAGGGGGCCGCCGCGACCGGTTCGGGCCATGGCCTGAGCACACGGCACGTCCCCCCTGAATCCACCCCCACATACACGGAGAACCACATGAGCAAGCGCAACAGCCAGGCCAACAAGGCGGCGGCCCGCGAGCGGCTGCGCGCGGAGCGCGAGCGCCAGGCCAAGCGGGACAAGGTCCGCAAGCAGGCGATTGTCGCCGTTTCGGTGGTCGCCGTGCTGGCGATCGCGGGCGGCATCGGATACGCGGTGACGCAGATGAACAAGCCGTCCGGCTGGCAGGCCGCGGCCGACGCGAAGAACGTCACCGCGCCGAAGAACACCTCCGGCGACAACGGCACGACCGTCGTCATCGGCAAGCAGACCGCCAAGAAGACCCTGGAGCTGTACGAGGACTCGCGCTGCCCGATCTGCGCGAGTTTCGAGCAGTCGGTCGGCCCGACCCTGGCGAAGGACGTCGAGGCCGGCAAGTACAAGGTCCGCTACATCGGCGCCACCTTCATCGACAACTCCGACAGCGGCGAGGGCTCCAAGAACGCCCTGAGCGCGCTGGGCGCGGCGCTGAACGTGAGCCCCGAGGCGTTCCTGGACTACAAGGCGGCGCTGTACTCCGCGAAGTACCACCCGCAGGAGACCGACGACAAGTTCGCCAAGGACAGTTACCTGATCGAGGTGGCGAACTCGGTCGACGCACTGAAGGGCAACGCGGCGTTCGAAAAGGACGTCAAGGACGGCACGTACGACAGTTGGGCGATGAAGATGTCCGAGACCTTCGACAAGAGCGGGGTGCAGGGCACTCCGACCCTGAAGATGGACGGCAAGCCGGTGACCGCCGAGGGCAGCAAGAACGCCCCGATGACGGTGGCCGACTTCAACGCCGCGATGGCCAAGGCGCTCAAGGCGTAACAGCCTGTCCCCGACGGGTGGGCGGACCTCCCTGGTCCGCCCACCCGTCCGCTCGTCCACGGCCTTCGTACGGCTACAGGGTGGCGAGGAAGCCGAGCGCCACCTTCCAGCTCAGCGTGGCCGCCGCCGCGTCGTAGTCGGGCAGGTCCGGGTCGGTGAACAGGTGCCCGGCGCCGGGATAGCGGTAGACCTCGACATCGGCGCCGGTGCGCTGCATCTGGAGGTACCAGGTGTTCAGCCAGTCGTGCGACTCGAACGGATCGGGGTCGGCGACATGCAGTTGTACGGGCAGCTCGTCCACCGACGCGTTCGGCGCGATGTCCGAGGTGCCGTGGAACAGCAGCAGGCCGCGCGCCTTGCTGTCACCGAGCGCCAGGGTCTGCGCGGTGGCCGCCCCGAACGAGAAGCCCGCATAGACCATCCCGCGGTCCGAGTAGGGCGCCGCGGCCAGCACCGCGCGCCGCAGCAGCTCCTCCTTGCCGACCCGCTCCTTGAAGGCCAAGCCCTCCTCGGAGGTGTCAAAGGTGTGCCCCTCGAACAGATCGGGCACGCGCACCTCGTGCCCGGCTGCCCTCAGCCGCTCGGCGGCCGCGTGCACCGCGGGCCGCAGACCGTACGTCGAGTGGAAAAGCATGATGTCCATGGGCCCATGGTGCCAGTTGCGAGGCCGTACGGAGCGCTTGGCGGACCCGTCCGTCAGAGGGTGCGGCGCATCGCCCGGTGCGCGATCCCGGCGTCGGGGAACTCCGGGCCGTACGCCGTATATCCGAGCCGCTCATAGAAGCCGAGCGCGTGCGTCTGGGCGTGCAGGTCGACGGCGGCGAGGCCCAGCGCGCGGGCCTCGTCCTCGATGGCGCGCACCAGGGCGGCGCCCACCCCGAGGCCGCGGGCCCGCCGGGTCACCGCGAGCCTGCCGAGCGATCCGACCGCTGGATCGCCGTCGGTCCTGCCGGCCGCGTCCGGTCCGTACAGGAGCCGTCCGGTGCCGAGCGCGGAGCCGTCCGCAGCGACGGCCAGCACATGCACAGCACCGGCGTCGCAGGCGTCGTACTCGATCTCCGGGGGCACATGCTGCTCGCCGACGAAGACCTCCGTGCGGACCCGGAAGCAGGCCGCGAGGTCCTCGTCCCCGAGGGTCCTGCGGGTGCTGTACGGCGTGGTGCTCGTAGTCATTCGCTCTCCGCGATGATCGTGTCGAGGGCGTGGCGCAGGTCGTCCGGGTAGGAGCTCTCGAACTCCACCCAGCGGCCGTCCGACGGGTGTTCGAAGCCGAGGCGGACGGCGTGCAGCCACTGCCGGGTCAGGCCGAGTCGCTTGGCCATCGTCGGGTCGGCGCCATAGGTGAGGTCGCCGACGCAGGGATGGCGGTGGGCCGACATGTGCACGCGGATCTGGTGTGTGCGGCCGGTCTCCAGCTTGATGTCGAGGAGGCTGGCGGCCCGGTATGCCTCGATGAGGTCGTAGTGGGTCACGGAGGGCTTGCCGTCGGCTGTGACCGCCCACTTGTAGTCGTGCTGGGGGTGGCGGCCGATGGGGGCGTCGATGGTGCCGCTCATGGGGTCGGGGTGGCCCTGGACCAGCGCGTGGTACTTCTTGCGCACGACCCGCTCGCGGAACTGGGCCTTCAGCAGGGTGTAGGCCCGCTCGGACTTGGCGACGACCATCAGCCCCGAGGTTCCGGCGTCCAGCCGGTGCACGATGCCCTGGCGCTCGGCGGCCCCGGACGTGGAGATGCGGTATCCGGCCGCGGCGAGGCCGCCGATGACCGTGGTCCCGGTCCAGCCGGGGCTGGGGTGGGCGGCGACACCGACCGGCTTCATGATGACGACGATGTCGTCGTCGTCGTGCACGATCTCCATGCCCTCGACGGGCTCCGCGACGATCCGGACCGGAGCGGCGGCCTGCGGCATCTCGACTTCCAGCCAGGCCCCGCCGCGTACCCGCTCGGACTTCCCGGCCACCGAACCGTCCACCTGTACTTTCCCTGCGGTGGCCAGCTCAGCGGCCTTCGTGCGGGAGAAACCGAACATACGGGAGATGGCGGCGTCGACACGCTCGCCTTCCAGTCCGTCGGGTACGGGCAGGGTGCGGACCTCGGGATGCGTACTCACCTGTCGAGTATGCCTTGCGCCCCTCAGTCCTTGTGCACGGTCCCGTCGGGGTCCAGGCCGCGGAACGACAGGATGACGATCAGGATGCCGCCGCAGACGATCGCGGAGTCGGCGAGGTTGAAGACCGCGAAGTGCGCGGGGGCGATGAAGTCCACCACCGCGCCCTCGAACACGCCCGGCGCGCGGAAGACGCGGTCGGTGAGGTTGCCGAGCGCCCCGCCGAGCAGCAGCCCCAGCGCGATGGCCCAGGGCAGGCTGTAGAGCTTGCGGGCCAGCCTGGCGATGACCACGATCACGCCCGCGGCGATCACTGTGAAGATCACGGTGAACGCCTGGCCGACCCCGAACGCGGCACCCGGGTTGCGGATCGCGTCCAGCTTCAGCCAGTCGCCGATGAGCTCGATGGGCTGCTGGTGCTCCAGCCTGGCGACGACGAGCATCTTGCTGGTCAGGTCCAGCAGATAGGCCAGGACGGCCACGCCGAAGAGGACGAGGATCTTCCGCCTGTCCCTGGAGCCGCCCGCGCCGGCGCCCGCGGCCGGGGCGGTGTCCTCGGGAGACCACTGGGGCCCGGCCCCGTCGGGCCCTCCGGCATCAGGGATGTCCGGCGTACCGATGATGCGCTCCGCCTCTGCCACGTGAGTCCCTCAACCTAGGTGCCTGAGAGGTCGAGGGTACGGCACGTGCCGCGGGTCAGCCCCGTCGCTCCTGCTTCTGCTTGTCCTCCACACAGAGCGTCGCGCGGGGGAATGCCTGCATCCGTGCCTTGCCGATCGGTTTGCCGCACACCTCGCACAGCCCGTACGTCCCCGCGTCCAGCCGGGCCAGGGCCCGCTCGGTCTGGTCGAGCATCTCCTGGGCGTTCGCCGCGAGCGACAGTTCGTGCTCACGGGTGATGTTCTTGGTGCCCGTGTCCGCCTCGTCCTGTCCGGCCCCGTCACCGGAGTCCCGCATCAGTCCGGCAAGGGCCACGCCCGACGCCTCCAGCTCGCTGCGCAGCCGCATGGCCTCGCCGGTCAGCAGGGTCCGCGCCTGGGTGACCTCTGCCGGGGTCCAGGGTTCCTCGCCCGGGCGTACGGCGAGCTCCCCGGTCGCCGTCGCGGTTCCGCCGGCCTGCGGCAACGCCGACCCGCCGGCCGGGGGTGCGGTGCTGCGGCTCGCGCTCTTCTTGGCTGTCACCGTGTGGACTCCCGTCTGCTCGGCGGCCTCGGCCGCCCCCGTGGCCTTCTTCGAAGCCTTCTTGGCTGTGCTCTTCCTGGCTGTGCTCTTCTTCGCGGTGCCCTTCTTGGCGGTGCTCTTCTTCGCGGTGCTCTTGGGTGCGCTCTTCTTCGCCGCCGCCTTCGTGGCCGGTGGGGTGCCGGCCGCGGCCTTGCCGGTCGCCTTCCTCACGGCCTTCCGTACGGCCTTCTTCACGGCCTTCCTCGCCGCTCTCTCCGTGCTCGCCCCGGGGTCCGTGACCGGCTCCGCACCCGGCTCTCCGGTCTTCTTCGCCACCATGGCCGCGGCCCCTTCACATATTGTGATCTTGCACGCGAATCGTGCTGGGACGATAAATCGACCCCAGCCGCGCGGCAACGGGGCACGCCGCCGGTACGCCCCTCCCTCTCGCCGGGTCGCGGCACGCATGCATCGGTTGTGCCCAGCTCCCCGCCCGGTAATCCGCCTCCGGACACCCGCCCGGACTCCGTTCCGCCGCGTCTGGCCATTCGGGTCACACGGGCCCCGGCGGAAATCCTGTCGGCCCGGGTGCGCGCGGGCCGTACACTGACGGCAGCGAGAGGCATGGACGGGACGAGTAGCGCCGTACGCAGCCAGCAGCGACCCGGGGACGGTGGAAGCCCGGGGGCGAGCGCGACGCGAAGATCACCCCGGAGCCGCCGGAAGAACGCTTTGGACCGTGGGCTCCGCCCACCGGCACAAGGCCAGTAGAACCGGCATCGCGAACCCAATGAGGGGGTCACGGGCACGCGCCCGGGGCCAAGGAGGGTGGTACCGCGGGGGCCTGTCCGGTTCTCGTCCCTCCGACGGAAGTGGAAAACGTCCGCCGGAGGAAGCAGTCCGCACATGACATCGCCGCAGTACCGCCAGGTACCCGCTCAGGTAGACCTGCCCGCCCTGGAGCACGCCGTGCTCGACTTCTGGCGTGAGAACAAGGTCTTCGCGAAGAGCCTCGAACAGTCCGAGGGCCGCCCGGAGTGGGTCTTCTACGAGGGCCCGCCGACCGCCAACGGCATGCCCGGCGCCCACCACATCGAGGCCCGCGTCTTCAAGGACGTCTTCCCGCGCTTCCGGACCATGCAGGGCTACCACGTCGGCCGCAAGGCCGGCTGGGACTGCCACGGCCTGCCGGTCGAGCTCGCGGTGGAGAAGGAGCTGGGCTTCAACGGCAAGCAGGACATCGAGGCGTACGGCATCGCCGAGTTCAACGCCAAGTGCCGCGAGTCCGTGACCCGCCACACCGACGCCTTCACCGAGCTCACGACCCGCATGGGCTACTGGGTCGATCTGGACGACGCCTACCGCACCATGGACCCGGAGTACGTCGACTCCGTGTGGTGGTCGCTGAAGGAGATCTTCAAGAAGGGCCTGCTGGTCCAGGACCACCGGGTGGCCCCTTGGTGCCCGCGCTGCGGCACCGGCCTCTCCGACCATGAGCTCGCACAGGGGTACGAGACGGTCGTCGACCCGTCCGTCTTCGTGCGCTTCCCCCTGACGAGCGGCCCGCTGGCCGGCGAGGCGGCGCTGCTCGTCTGGACGACCACACCCTGGACCCTGGTCTCCAACACCGCCGTCGCCGCGCACCCCGACGTCACGTACGTCGTCGCGACGGACGGCGAGGAGAAGCTGGTCGTCGCAGAGCCGCTGCTTGAGAAGGCGCTCGGCGAGGGCTGGCAGACCACCGGGCAGACCTTCACCGGCCGCGAGATGGAGCGCTGGACGTACGAGCGCCCGTTCGCGCTCGTGGACTTCGACGCACCGGCTCACTACGTGGTGAACGCCGAGTACGTCACCACCGAGGACGGTACGGGTCTGGTCCACCAGTCCCCCGCCTTCGGCGCCGACGACCTCCTGGTCTGCCGCGCCTACGGCCTGCCGGTCGTCAACCCGGTCCGCCCCGACGGCACCTTCGAGGAGGACGTCCCGCTGGTCGGCGGCGTCTTCTTCAAGAAGGCCGACGACGCGCTCACCGAGGACCTCAGGACCCGCGGCCTGCTCTTCCGCCACGTTCCGTACGAGCACAGCTACCCGCACTGCTGGCGCTGCCACACCGCGCTGCTCTACTACGCGCAGCCGTCCTGGTACATCCGTACGACCGCGGTCAAGGAGCGGCTGCTCCAGGAGAACGCGAAGACCAACTGGTTCCCCGACTCGGTCAAGAACGGCCGCTTCGGCGACTGGCTCCACAACAACGTGGACTGGGCGCTGTCCCGCAACCGCTACTGGGGCACCCCGCTGCCCGTCTGGCGCTGCGAGGACAACCACCTCACCTGCGTCGGCTCCCGCGCCGAGCTGACCGGACTCACCGGCACCGACCAGTCGGAGCTCGACCCGCACCGCCCGTTCATCGACGCGATCACGTTCACCTGCTCCCACGAGAACTGCCAGCTCGAGGCCCGCCGCGTCCCCGAGGTCATCGACGCCTGGTACGACTCGGGTTCGATGCCGTTCGCGCAGTGGGGCTACCCGTACCGCAACAAGGAGATCTTCGAGAGCCGCTATCCGGCGCAGTTCATCTCGGAGGCCATCGACCAGACCCGCGGCTGGTTCTACACGCTGATGGCGGTCGGCACGCTCGTCTTCGACAAGTCGAGTTACGAGAACGTCGTGTGCCTGGGCCACATCCTCGCCGAGGACGGCCGCAAGATGTCCAAGCACCTGGGGAACATCCTCCAGCCGATCCCGCTGATGGACCAGCACGGCGCCGATGCGGTGCGCTGGTTCATGGCGGCCGGCGGATCTCCGTGGGCGGCGCGCCGGGTGGGCCACGGCACGATCCAGGAGGTCGTCCGCAAGACGCTCCTCACGTACTGGAACACGGTCGCCTTCCAGGCCCTGTACGCCCGTACGTCGAACTGGGCGCCCTCCGAGGCCGATCCGGCCCCGGCCGACCGCACGGTGCTCGACCGCTGGCTGCTGAGCGAGCTGAACGCCCTGGTGGAGCGGATGACCGAGGCTCTGGAGGGGTACGACACCCAGCGCGCCGGCAAGCTGCTCTCGGCGTTCGTCGACGATCTGTCCAACTGGTACGTACGCCGTTCGCGCCGCCGCTTCTGGCAGGGCGACAAGGCGGCGCTGCGCACCCTGCACGAGGTCATCGAGACGGTCACCCGGCTGATGGCCCCGCTCACCCCGTTCATCACGGAGCGGGTCTGGCAGGACCTGGTCGCCCCGGTCACCCCGGACGCCCCGGAGTCGGTCCACCTGTCGTCCTGGCCGACGGCGGACCGGGCGGCCATCGACCCCGCGCTGTCCACGCGGATGGCGCTGGTGCGCCGGCTGGTCGAGCTCGGCCGGGCCACCCGCGCGGAGTCGGGCGTCAAGACCCGTCAGCCGCTGTCCCGGGCACTGGTCGCGGCCTCCGGGTTCGCCGCCCTGTCGCCGGAGCTGCGCGCGCAGATCACCGAGGAGCTGAACGTCTCGTCGCTGGCCTCGCTGTCCGAGGTCGGCGGTTCGCTGGTCGACACGACGGCGAAGGCCAACTTCCGCGCGCTGGGCAAGAGGTTCGGCAAGCGGGTGCAGGCGGTGGCCAAGGCGGTCGCGGACACCGACGCTGCGGCGCTGTCGCTGGCGCTGCGCGAGGGCACGGCGTCGGTGGAGGTCGAGGGCGAGACCATCACTCTGTCGCCCGACGAGGTCATCATCACCGAGACCCCGCGCGAGGGCTGGTCCGTGGCGTCCGACGCGGGCGCGACGGTGGCGCTGGACCTGGAGATCACGCCGGAGCTGCGGCGTGCGGGGCTGGCCCGTGACGCGATCCGGCTGATCCAGGAAGCCCGCAAGAACAGCGGCCTGGACGTGGCGGACCGTATCGCCGTCCGCTGGACGACCACGTCCGAGGCCACGGCCGAGGCCCTGACCGTGCACGCGACGCTGATCGCCGACGAGGTGCTGGCCGTGGACTACGCGCGGGGCGAGGCGGACGGCGAGTACGGCGCCCCCTTCGAGGACGAGGGCCTGGCGCTCACGTTCCGTCTCCACAAGACGCAGCGCTGAATACAACGCGGCGCTGAACAAGACGCGGCGGCCGACCCGCTGACCACACGGCAAAGGGCCGGGCCCCGGGAAAACCCGGGGCCCGGCCCTTTGACTGCCGACGGCTACGCGCTCAGCGAGCGCGCCCGGCTCAGTTGTCGTCCTCGTCGATCAGGAACCCGCGCATCGGCGACGGCGCCTGCTGCATCGGCTGCGGCGCCTGCGGCCGCACCGGTGCCATCGGCTGGGTCATCGCCGGTGTCATCTGCTGCTGGCCGCCGTAGGACGGACCGCCCATGGACGGGCCGCCCATCTGCGGGTTGTGCCCGTGGTTCGAGCCCATGGTGTGGCCCATGGCACCCGCGCCCGCCGGAGCGAGCGACGCCGACGGCGGCAGCGAAGGAGCGGCCGGGGACCGCGGCGGGGCCAGCGAGTCGTCGGCCTGGGTCTCCAACTGACGGAGCTGGCTCTCCAGATACGACTTCAGACGGGTCCGGTACTCGCGCTCGAAGCCGCGCAGGTCCTCGACCTTGCGCTCAAGCGTCGCGCGGGCGGACTCCAGGGAGCCCATCGCCACGCGGTGCTTCTCCTGCGCGTCCCGCTCCAGCGCGTCCGCCTTGGCACGCGCGTCGCGCTCCAGGCCCTCGGCACGGCTGCGCGCCTCGCCGACGATCTTGTTGGCCTCGGAACGGGCCTCCGCGATCGCCTGGTCGGCGGTCTGCTGGGCGAGGGACAGGACACGGGCGGCACTGTCGCCGCCGGGACCCTGCTGCATGTGCGGCGGCTGCATCTGCTGCATCTGCGGCTGCGGGACATGACCCATGGGACCACCCATGGGGCCCATCGGACCACCCTGCATCGGGCCGGGACCGTGCGGGCCCTGCGGACCGGGACCATGCCCCTGGGGGCCGTGCGGACCTTGGGGACCGTGACCGCTGGGACCGGCGGGCAACTGAGGCGCGCCCTGCAGTTGGGGGGGACCCATCTGCGGCGGCTGCTGCTGCACCGGTGGTCCAGATATGGCGGCGGGAACAGGTGCGCCTGGCCGGTCCTGCGGCTCCGGCTTGCGCATGGCTTGCTGCTGCTGGTTCTGAGCGGCAGCACGCGTGGCGGCGGCCAGTTTGGCCCGCAGGTCCTCGTTCTCACGGAGCAGGCGGGTCAGCTCGGACTCGACCTCGTCGAGGAAGGCATCGACCTCGTCCTCGTCATAGCCTTCTCGGAGGCGGACGGTCGTGAACTGCTTGTTCCGCACGTCCTCGGGGGTCAGCGGCATCTCTTCTTCACCTCTACGTAGTCGTCGGCAGTCGGCAAGACCGTATCGCTCACAACCTGACCACGATGCTGATCAGGATATAGACGATGATCATCAGAACGAAGAAGGACAGGTCAAGTGCCACGCCCCCGAGACGCAGCGGCGGAATGAACCGCCGCAGAAGCTTGAGCGGTGGATCGGTGACAGTGTAGGTGGCCTCAAGAAGGACCACCATCGCCTTGCCGGGTTGCCATGAACGTGCGAACTGGAAGACATAGTCCATGACCAGCCGGAAGATCAGCACGATGAGGAAACACATCAGCGCGATATAGACCACATCGAGTGCGACGCCCATTCCCGCGCTTCCCTCTCCCCTGGCTTCGTGGCTCCGGCCTGGCGGCCGGGGTCGTTCCGGTGTCGTGTTCTCAGCTCTGGTTGAAGAATCCGCCCTCTGCGATACGGGCCTTGTCCTCCGCCGTGACATCGACGTTAGCAGGCGACAACAGGAACACCTTCTGCGTCACCCGCTCAATGCTGCCATGGAGTCCGAAGACCAGACCCGCGGCAAAGTCGACAAGTCTCTTCGCGTCCGTATCGTCCATCTCCGTGAGGTTCATGATCACCGGAGTGCCCTCACGGAAGTGTTCCCCGATGGTACGGGCCTCGTTATAGGTCCTGGGGTGC
Organism: Streptomyces sp.; assembly: GCA_036566065.1. GTDB lineage: Bacteria > Actinomycetota > Actinomycetes > Streptomycetales > Streptomycetaceae > Streptomyces. The sequence goes on from DATCWZ010000632.1 coordinate 10,216, forward strand.
AGTGTCGTAATCCGGTAGGGCTCACGCTCGGACACGACCTTGGGCATGATCACCGGTGCGCTCTTCTCCATGTTCGGGCGTTCAGGTGTGATGGATGCCACGGGGGCGATTCGGGCGGGTCGTCCGCCTTCTGCCGGGAGCTGAACCGGCTCGCGTTGTGCGGGGGGTTGCACCACTCGCACCGGTTCGTCCCTCTCCCGTTCCACCTGATGCGCGGGCTGGTGCCGCCGCCGGTCCCTGTCCGGCTCCGGCTCGGGTTCGAATTCGTCGTCGGGGTCGAACCCCGGACCGTCGTACCCATCGTCCTCCACGAGGCCGAGGTAGACCGCCATCTTGCGCATCGCGCCGGCCATGCTCCGAGTCCTCCGCTCTGTGGTGGATCGGCAATCGTCACCAAGTGCCCGAGATCCACTGTGGCCCGCCCGCATGGAGCGGGAATGACCATATTTTCTGCTGTGGTCCGACTTGCTTCGCGACGTTACCCGAGCCGGGGTCGGACTCCGAGTACCGCCGTACCGACGCGTACATGTGTCGCTCCGGCCGCCACGGCGTCCTCGAGATCCGCGCTCATCCCCGCGGACACCATGTTCGCAGCCGGATGGTCCGCGCGCAGGCGGGATGAGATTTCCATCAAGCGGTCGAAGGCGGCCCGTTGCCTGCCCGCGTACGGCCCGGCGAGCGGAGCGACCGTCATCAGACCGCCGAGCCGCAGCCCCGACGCCGCCGCGACCGCGTCCGCCAACTCCCCGACCGCGTCCGGCGCGATGCCGCCCCGGCCGCCCCGCTCGCCGCTCCCGGCGTCCAGGGCGACCTGGATGAGACAGCCGAGCTCGCGCCCGGCGCGCACCGCTGCCGCCGACAGTGCCGTCACCAGCTTGGTCCGGTCCACGGACTGCACGTTATCGGCATAACCAACCACAGAACGGACCTTGTTCGTCTGCAATTGGCCGACAAAATGCCAAGAAAGCGAAAGATCCGCACACGCGGCGGCTTTCGGCGCCGCGTCCTGGTCACGGTTCTCGGCGACCTGGCGCACTCCCAGTTCGTGCAGGATCCGCACATCGCTCGCGGGATATGTCTTGGTGACCACGATGAGGGTCACTTCCTCCCGCTTGCGGCCCGCCGCGGCGCAGGCGGTGGCAATACGGTTCTCCACCTGTGCCAGGTTCGCTGCGAGTTGAGTTCTGCGGTCAGCCATGCCCTATCAGTCCAACCAGACATATCCGGCGAGCCGCCCCGTGGTGCGGTCGCGGCGGTACGAGAAGTGGTCACCCGACTCCATGGTGCAGTACGGCGACGCGTGCCGGTCCTGCACCCCGAGCCCTTCGAGCTGGGCGTGCACTCCGGCGGCGACGTCCACCGCCGGTGTCCCCCAACTGGTACGCGACCAGGACGCGGGAACGGTGCGGGCCACCTCGTCCCGCATCGCGGGCGGAACCTCGTAGCACCGGCCGCATACGGCGGGCCCGGTGTGCGCGGTGATCCGGGAGGGTTCGGCGCCGAGGGCGATCATCGCCCCGACGGCCGCGGGGACGACCCCGGCGACCAGGCCCGGCCGGCCCGCGTGGGCCGCGGC
>DATCWZ010000823.1:0-15193 GCA_036566065.1 Streptomyces sp.
CACGCGATGCTGCCGGTCTTCATCCCGCTGCTGCTGCCGCTGACGATCATCGCGATCCCGGCCGCCGACCTGGTGCTCGCGATCGTGCGGCGCACCTGGAACGGCAAGTCGCCGTTCGCCGCGGACCGGGGGCATCTGCACCACAGGCTGCTGGAGATCGGCCACTCGCACAGCAGGGCCGTGCTGATCATGTATTTCTGGTCGGCGCTGATCGCGTTCGGCGCCGTCGGCTACTCGGTGCACTCGGCGTCGCTGTGGATCGTGCTGGTGATCGTGGTGCTCAGCGCGGTGGGCCTGGTCCTGCTGCTGATGCCGCGCTTCACCCCGCGCGCCCCGCGCTGGGCGGAGGCGTTCGTGCCGCCGCGCTACCGGCGCCGCCGGCCTTCCGCCGCACCGGCGCCGGGCTCTCTCGCGTACGAGGAGGGGCCGGACCCGCGGTCCGTGGACTCCCGGGACCAACAGCCCACCGGCGGCCCGCAGATGGCCGGTCAGAGCCCGGAGTGGACCCCTGTGGCCGTGGGTGTGTCCGGCGTCAACGGGGCGACCGCGATCGGCCCCCGTTCGCGGCTCACCGATCGGGGTGCCGCCGACTCATCACGTTGACGGTCCGGGGTGCCCGGCCCGTGCCACGCGAACGAATGACTTTTGCCGCACACACGCGCGGATTAGTTCTCATGTGTGATGGTTGGCACACTTTTCAGGTAAAGACCTCATCAAATAGTTTGTGATACCGTTCACGAAGCCCGGTGGCGGGGCCGAAGGACCTGAGTAACACGGTCCCTTGGCCCAGAGGCACTGCCCGAAACCGGGCCTACGCTCGTCCAAGACGACCCCCCTTGCCCATCCCTGCAAAAGCGGAGCTGCCGCCATGCCGTCCAACGACGTCCGGACTCTCCTCCAGGCCGCCGTACCCACCGCTGTCGCCGGCGCTGTCGCCGTCGCGGTCGGCGCCGGGGTCGCGGGCGGCAAGGGAGCCGTGGGCGCTGCCGCGGGGACGGTCGTGGTCATGCTCTTCATGGGGGTCGGTCTGGTGGTCCTGCAGAGGACCGCGCGGAACCTGCCCCAGATCTTTCAGGCCATGGGCTTGGCGTTGTACACGGCGCAGCTCCTGCTCCTGTTCATCTTTGTCGCCGTATTCAAGAACACGTCGCTGTTCAACCCGAGGGTCTTCGCGATCGCACTGGTCGCGACGACCCTCGTCTGGATCGGCGCACAGGCGCGTGCGCACATGAAGGCCAAGATCCTTTACGTCGAACCCGAGCCGTCCAGGGCCGAGCAGGCCGGGAAGCCGGGGTCGCGGGCGTGAAGGGTAGGGGCGGGATAAACGCGGGGTCAGGACCCTGCTATCGTCCGAAACCAACTGCGGCACTGCGGGCGCGGGCATATGAGCTGACGCCTGCTCGATCGCGAGGCTCAATGCCTGACTGCCGCCCACACATCCGAAACACCAGTCCAGTGCCGAACCGCGGCCGAGTGCCGCGCCGACACAACGAGGTTGCCGTACCTATGCGCCACGCTGAAGGAGCCCGCGGTGAGTGCTGACCCGACACAGGTGCTCGCCTTCGAGACCGATTGCCACATCTTCGACGGTTGTGGTTTCCCGGCACCCGGCCTGCACTCGTTCCTGTTCGACCCCCTCTGGGGCGATGCGGACAGCAGTGTGTATTTCAATAAGACAATGCTGCTGGCCCTGCTCGGCTCGGTCATCATCGTCGGTTTCTTCTGGGCCGCCTTCAGCAAGCCCAAGGTGGTCCCGGGCAAGCTCCAGATGGTCGGCGAAGCGGCCTACGACGCGGTCCGCCGCGGCATCGTCTACGAGACGATGGGCAAGCGCGACGGCGAGAAGTACGTGCCGTTCATGGTCACGCTGTTCTTCTTCATCTGGCTGATGAACCTCTGGTCCATCGTGCCGGTCGCGCAGTTCCCCGTGACCGCGATCATCTCGTACCCGGCCGTCCTCGCCGCCATCGTCTATGTGCTCTGGGTCTATCTGACCTTCAGGAAGCACGGCTTCGTCGGCGCGTTCAAGAACATCACCGGTTACGACAGGAGCCTCGGCGCGGTCCTGCCGCTCTCGATGACGATCGAGTTCTTCTCCAACCTGCTTGTCCGGCCGTTCACTCACGCGGTCCGGCTTTTCGCCAACATGTTCGCCGGCCACACACTCCTGTTGCTGTTCACGATCGCGAGCTGGTACCTGCTCAACGGGCTCGGCTTCGTGTACGCGGGTGTGTCGTTCGTGATGGTCATCATCATGACCGCCTTCGAACTCTTCATCCAGGCTGTCCAGGCCTATGTGTTCGTGCTGCTGGCCTGCAGCTACGTCCAGGGCGCTCTCGCCAAGGGGCACTGAGCACCCCCATCCGAAGCACCCGGTGGCCAACCCCCACCGGACTTGTAAAGAGAAGGAAGAACCGGCATGTCCGCTCTCCAGACCCTCGCCGCCGGCGTCGAAATCAAGGGCAACCTCGGCTCGATCGGTTACGGCCTCGCCGCGATCGGCCCCGGCATCGGCATCGGCGTCATCTTCGGCCAAGGCACCCAGGCGCTCGCCCGTCAGCCCGAAGCTGCCGGTCTCATCCGCGCCAACCAGATTCTCGGCTTCGCCTTCTGTGAGGCGCTCGCCCTGATCGGTCTGGTCATGCCGTTCGTCTACCCGAGCGCCTGACCGGTAGCGAACAGCCCATTCGACGGAAGGCATTGACGTGAACCAGCTGGTTCAGCTCGCGGCGGAGGAAGCGGAAAACCCGCTCATTCCCCCGATCCCCGAGCTCGTCATTGGCCTCATCGCTTTCTTCATCGTCTTCTATTTCCTCGCCAAGAAGCTCCTCCCGAACATCAACAAGGTTCTGGAAGAGCGCCGCGAGGCCATCGAAGGCGGTATCGAAAAGGCCGATGCGGCCCAGACAGAGGCCCAGAGCGTTCTTGAGCAGTACAAGGCTCAGCTCGCCGAGGCCCGACACGAAGCCGCTCGTCTGCGCCAGGAGGCGCAGGAGCAGGGCACCGTCATCATCCAGGAGATGAAGGCGGAGGGTCAGCGGCAGCGCGAGGAGATCATCGCTGCCGGCCACGCGCAGATCGAGGCAGACCGCAAGGCCGCGGCCGCGGCGCTGCGCCACGACGTGGGCACGCTCGCCACGGTCCTGGCCGGCAAGCTCGTCGGCGAGTCCCTTGAGGACCACGCCCGGCAGAGCCGCACCGTCGACCGTTTCCTCGACGAGCTCGAGGCGAAGGCCGAGGCTGTCCGATGAACAACGCGAGCCGCGAGGCACTGGCCGCCGCACGTGAGCGTCTCGACGCGCTGACCGACAGCACGTCGGTCGACGTGGCGAAGCTCGCCGAAGAGCTGGCCGCCGTTACCGCGCTGCTCCACCGCGAGGTTTCGCTGCGCCGGGTCCTCACCGACCCGGCGCAGGGCGGCGAGTCCAAGGCCGAGCTGGCCGGACGGCTGCTGAGCGGCCAGGTGGGCGGCGAGACCGTCGACCTGGTCTCCGGCATGGTCCGGTCCCGCTGGTCGCAGTCCCGCGACCTGGTCGACTCGGTCGAGGAACTGGCGAACACCGCGGACCTCACCGCGGCGCAGCGTGACGGAACGCTCGACGAGGTCGAGGACGAGCTGTTCCGGTTCGGCCGGATCGTGGATTCCGCCAAGGAACTGCGGTCCGCGCTCACCGAGCCGTCGGCGACCCCCGCCGCCAAGGGCGAGCTGCTGCGCAGCCTGCTCGGCGGCAAGGCACAGCCCGTCACCGAGCGCGTCATCGTGCGCCTTGTCACCCAGCCCCGAGGACGTAGCCTGGAGGCGGGACTCGAGTCCCTGTCCAAGCTCGCCGCGGCGCGCCGGGACCGCATGGTCGCCGTCGTCACCTCGGCGGTGCCGCTTTCCGACCAACAGAAGCAGCGCCTCGGCGCAGCCCTGGCGAAGATCTACGGCCGCTCCATGCACCTGAACCTGGACGTGGACCCCGAGGTCCTCGGAGGGATCTCGGTGCGCGTCGGCGACGAGGTCATCAACGGCACGATCGCGGACCGCCTCGACGAGGCGACCCGATACATGGCCGGCTGACCGCGTCCCGCGCGGCAGCCGTACCAACTGAACGAGCAAGACCAGCGGCCCGGTTGGGCCGTGCAGAAATTGCAGAAGATTCCTGGGGGTCGCCCCCAGACCCCCTTAAGAAACTTCGGGCCCAACAAGGAGAGCAGGGAACCCAGATGGCGGAGCTCACGATCCGGCCGGAGGAGATCCGGGACGCACTGGAGACTTTTGTCCAGTCGTACCAGCCGGACGCGGCCTCGCGCGAGGAGGTCGGTACGGTCAGCGTTGCCGGCGACGGCATCGCGAAGGTGGAGGGCCTGCCCTCCGCCATGGCGAACGAGCTGCTGAAGTTCGAGGACGGAACCCTCGGTCTCGCCCTCAACCTCGAAGAGCGCGAGATCGGTGCCATCGTCCTCGGCGAGTTCAGCGGGATCGAGGAGGGCCAGCCGGTGCGCCGCACCGGCGAGGTGCTCTCCGTCGGCGTCGGCGAGGGCTACCTCGGCCGCGTCGTCGACCCGCTCGGCAACCCGATCGACGGTCTCGGCGAGATCGCGACCGAAGGCCGGCGCGCCCTTGAGCTGCAGGCCCCCGGCGTCATGGTCCGCAAGTCGGTGCACGAGCCGATGCAGACCGGCTACAAGGCCGTCGACGCCATGGTGCCGATCGGCCGCGGCCAGCGTCAGCTCATCATTGGTGACCGTCAGACCGGCAAGACCGCACTGGCCGTCGACACGATCATCAACCAGCGCGACAACTGGCGCTCGGGCGACGCGAACAAGCAGGTGCGCTGCATCTACGTCGCCATCGGCCAGAAGGGTTCCACCATCGCCTCCGTGCGAGGCGCCCTGGAGGAGGCCGGCGCGCTCGAGTACACGACCATCGTCGCCGCCCCGGCGTCCGACCCGGCCGGCTTCAAGTACCTCGCGCCGTACACCGGTTCGGCCATCGGCCAGCACTGGATGTACCAGGGCAAGCACGTCCTGATCGTCTTCGACGACCTGTCGAAGCAGGCCGACGCCTACCGCGCCGTATCGCTGCTGCTGCGCCGTCCGCCGGGCCGCGAGGCCTACCCGGGCGACGTGTTCTACCTCCACTCCCGTCTGCTGGAGCGCTGCGCCAAGCTCTCGGACGAGATGGGCGCCGGGTCGATGACCGGTCTGCCGATCGTCGAGACCAAGGCCAACGACGTGTCGGCGTTCATCCCGACCAACGTCATCTCCATCACCGACGGCCAGTGCTTCCTGGAGTCCGACCTGTTCAACGCGGGCCAGCGCCCGGCGCTCAACGTCGGTATCTCGGTCTCCCGTGTCGGTGGCTCCGCCCAGCACAAGGCGATGAAGCAGGTCTCCGGACGCCTCCGCGTGGACCTCGCCCAGTTCCGTGAGCTGGAGGCGTTCGCCGCCTTCGGTTCCGACCTGGACGCGGCCTCCAAGGCCTCGCTCGAGCGCGGCAAGCGCATGGTCGAGCTGCTGAAGCAGGCACAGTACGCACCGTTCCCCGTCGAGGAGCAGGTCGTCTCCGTCTGGGCCGGCACCACCGGCAAGATGGACGACGTCCCGGTCGCCGACATCCGCCGCTTCGAGAGCGAGCTGCTGGAGTACCTGCGCCGCGAGCGCAAGGACCTCCTGGCCGGCATCGCCGAGGGCGGCAAGATGTCCGACGACACGCTGCAGTCGGTCGCCGACGCGATCGCCGCCTTCAAGCAGCAGTTCGAGACCTCGGACGGCAAGCTCCTGGGCGAGGGCTGATCGATGGGCGCTCAGCTTCGCGTTTACAAGCGCCGCATCCAAGCCGTCACCGCGACCAAGAAGATCACCAAGGCGATGGAAATGATCGCCGCGTCGCGCATCGTCAAGGCGCAGCGCAAGGTGCAGGCTTCGATGCCGTACGCAACCGAGCTCACCCGCGCCGTTACCGCGGTGGCGACGGGCTCGTCCACCAAGCACGCTCTCACCACCGAGGCCGAGAACCCGGCCCGGGCCGCGGTCCTGCTCGTCACGAGCGACCGCGGTCTGGCCGGCGGCTACTCCTCCAACGCCATCAAGGCGGCGGAGCGGCTGCGGGAGCGCCTCGCGGACGAGGGCAAGCAGGTCGACACGTACATCGTCGGCCGCAAGGGTGTCGCCTACTACGGCTTCCGTGAGCGCGCTGTCGCGGAATCCTGGACCGGCTTCACCGACAACCCGGCGTACTCGGACGCCAAGAAGATCGCCGCGCCGCTGATCGAGGCCATCCAGCAGGAGACCGCCGAGGGCGGCGTCGACGAGCTGCACATCGTCTTCACCGAGTTCGTCTCGATGATGACGCAGAACGCGGTGGACAGCCGCATGCTGCCGTTGTCACTCGACGAGGTCGCGGCCGAGAGCGGCGCGAAGGACGAGATCCGTCCGCTGTTCGACTTCGAGCCCTCGGCGGAAGACGTCCTCGACGCTCTCCTGCCGCGCTATGTCGAAAGCCGTATCTACAACGCACTGCTGCAGGCGGCCGCTTCCGAGCACGCCGCCCGTCGCCGCGCGATGAAGTCGGCCACCGACAACGCCGGGGACCTCATCAAGAGCCTGTCCCGGCTCGCCAATGCGGCCCGCCAGTCCGAAATCACCCAGGAAATCAGCGAGATCGTCGGCGGTGCCAGTGCTCTGGCCGACGCGACCGCGGGGAGTGACAAGTAATGACGACCACAGTTGAGACGGCCGCTGCCACGGGCCGCGTCGCCCGGGTCATCGGCCCGGTCGTCGACGTGGAGTTCCCCGTCGACGCGATGCCGGAGATCTACAACGCCCTGCACGTCGAGGTCGACGACCCGGCCGAGGAGGGCGCCCGCAAGACGCTGACCCTCGAAGTCGCCCAGCACCTGGGTGACGGCGTGGTCCGCGCCATCTCGATGCAGCCGACCGACGGCCTGGTCCGCCAGGCCCCCGTGGTGAACACCGGCACGGGCATCACGGTGCCGGTCGGTGACATCACCAAGGGCAAGGTGTTCAACACCCTCGGCCACATCCTGAACGAGCCCGAGGCCGAGTCGCAGATCACCGAGCGCTGGCCGATCCACCGCAAGGCCCCGTCCTTCGACCAGCTCGAGTCCAAGACCGAGATGTTCGAGACCGGCCTGAAGGTCGTCGACCTGCTGACCCCGTACGTCAAGGGCGGCAAGATCGGTCTGTTCGGTGGTGCGGGCGTCGGCAAGACGGTCCTTATCCAGGAAATGATCATGCGTGTGGCGAAGCTGCACGAGGGTGTGTCGGTGTTCGCCGGCGTCGGCGAGCGCACCCGTGAGGGCAACGACCTCATCGACGAGATGACCGAATCGGGCGTCCTGGACAAGACCGCGCTGGTCTTCGGCCAGATGGACGAGCCGCCGGGGACCCGTCTGCGGGTCGCGCTGTCCGCCCTGACCATGGCGGAGTACTTCCGCGATGTGCAGAAGCAGGACGTGCTGCTCTTCATCGACAACATCTTCCGCTTCACGCAGGCCGGCTCCGAGGTCTCCACGCTGCTCGGCCGCATGCCGTCCGCGGTGGGTTACCAGCCGACCCTGGCCGACGAGATGGGTGTGCTCCAGGAGCGCATCACCTCGACGCGTGGTCACTCGATCACCTCCATGCAGGCGATCTACGTCCCCGCCGACGACCTGACCGACCCGGCCCCGGCCACCACGTTCGCCCACCTCGACGCGACGACGGTTCTGTCCCGTCCGATCTCCGAGAAGGGCATCTACCCGGCCGTGGACCCGCTGGACTCCACGTCCCGCATCCTGGACCCGCGCTACATCTCGCAGGACCACTACGACGCGGCCAGCCGTGTCAAGGGAATCCTGCAGAAGTACAAGGACCTCCAGGACATCATCGCGATCCTCGGTATCGACGAGCTGGGCGAGGAGGACAAGCTCGTTGTCCACCGTGCCCGCCGCGTCGAGCGCTTCCTGTCGCAGAACACCCACGCCGCCAAGCAGTTCACCGGCCTGGACGGTTCGGACGTGCCGCTCGACGAGTCGATCGCCGCGTTCAACGCGATCTGCGACGGTGAGTACGACCACTTCCCGGAGCAGGCGTTCTTCATGTGCGGTGGCATCGAGGACCTCAAGGCCAACGCCAAGGAGCTCGGCGTCTCCTGAGCCTCCGGCTCCCAAGGGGGCGGGTCCCGTCCCGCCCCCTCACCACGCCCCGTAGAATTGACCCAACACCCGGCAGCGAATGCCGGGTGGTGACCCGAGGAGCCACCCTTGGCTGCTGAGCTGCATGTCGAGCTGGTCGCCGCGGACCGCAGTGTCTGGTCCGGCGAGGCCACCCTCGTCGTCGCGCGTACCACGTCCGGCGATATCGGCGTCATGCCCGGTCACCAGCCGCTTCTCGGAGTGCTGGAGTCGGGCCCGGTAACGATCCGTACGAGCGAGGGCGATACCGTCGTCGCCGCCGTGCACGGCGGTTTCATCTCGTTCGCCGACAACAAGCTCTCGCTGCTGGCGGAGATCGCCGAGCTGGCGGACGAGATCGATGTCCAGCGCGCCGAGCGTGCGCTGGAACGCGCGAAGTCCGACACGGACGCCGCCGCCGAGCGGCGCGCCGATGTACGACTGCGTGCGGTGGCGGCGCACTAGCGCCCCACACCAGGTTCTTGACTCAGCCGCGGCCCGACTGGAGCACTCCAGACCGTGCCGCGGCTGAGGCGATGCAGGTGCAGTCCGGTTCGGCTCGGTTCGGTATCCGTTACTCGACGATGCGAGGAGGTCGGTGGAGATGGTCCTCGCGTTGTGGGTAGGCGGTCTGGTCGTCGTACTGGTCGCGGTGGGTCTGTTCGTCTTCGGTCTGCGGCGGCGGCTGATTCAGCGTTCCGGCGGGACGTTCGATTGCAGCCTGCGCTGGGACACCCCGCAGGAGCCCGATCCGGCCGGCAAGGGCTGGGTGTACGGGGTCGCCCGCTACAGCGGTGACCGCGTCGACTGGTTCCGCGTCTTCTCGTACGCCCCGCGCCCCCGGCGCGCCCTGGAGCGCTCCTCGATCGAGGTGGTCGCGCGCCGGCTGCCCGCGGGCGAGGAGGAGCTGGCCCTGCTGTCCGACGCCGTGGTGCTCGGCTGCCTCCACCAGGGGGTCATGCTGGAGCTGGCGATGAGCGAGGACGCGCTGACGGGCTTCCTGGCCTGGCTGGAGGCGGCACCACCCGGCCAGCGAGTCAATGTGGCTTAATAAGGGGTCTCGCTGGTTGGGGGTGCCCCCGGACGGAGTCTGGGGGAGGGTCAACGTGGCCTGAGCGGTACGGGACGAGGCGTCGCCGTAACAGCGGAAAACCGGGGAGACAGGGGGCGGACCTGTCTCCCCGGCGCTTTTCCGGAGTGACCAGCGGTGCTGTGACGGCGTGGAAAGCTAGTTGAGGCCGCTGTCCATCGCGCTCACGAGCTCTCCGTTGCTGGTGTCACCGCTGAACTCCCAGAAGAACGCGCCTCCCAGGCCCTGAGCGTTCGCCCAGGCCATCTTCGACTTGATGGTGGCCGGGGTGTCGTAGCTCCACCAGTTGGTGCCGCAGTGGGCGTACGCGGTGCCGGCGATGGTGCCGGTGGCCGGGCAGGAGTTCTTGAGGACCTTGTAGTCCTCGATGCCCGCCTCGTACGTGCCCGTGGCCGCGCCGGTCGCCGTGCCGCCGGGGGCGTCCTGGGTGACGCCCGTCCAGCCACGGCCGTAGAAGCCGATGCCGAGCAGCAGCTTCGCCGAGGGGACGCCCTGTGCCTTCAGCTTGGCGATGGCGGCGGAGGCATTGAAGCCGTCCTTCGGGATGCCGTTGTACGACGTCAGCGGTGAGTGGGGGGCCGTCGGTCCCTGGGCGTCCCAGGCGCCGAAGAAGTCGTACGTCATCACGTTGTACCAGTTGAAGTACTGCGAGGCGCCCGCGTAATCGGCGGCGTCTATCTTGCCGCCGGTTGAGCCGTCCGCGGTGATGGCCGCGGTGACCAGGTTGTTCGAGCCGAACTTGCTCCGCAGTGCCGACCCGAGCTTCTTCAGCGCGTCAGGACCGCTGGTGTCACAGGTCAGGCCACAGGCGTTGGGGTACTCCCAGTCGATGTCGATGCCGTCGAAGACATCCGCCCAGCGGGGGTCCTCCACCAGGTCGTAGCAGGACTGGGCGAACGCCGCCGGGTTCTGGGCGGCGGCACCGAAGCCACCGGACCAGGTCCAGCCGCCGAACGACCAGATGACCTTGATGTTCGGGTACTTCACCTTGAGCTTGCGCAACTGGTTGAAGCTGCCGCGCAGCGGCTGGTCCCAGGTGTCGGCGACCCCGTCGACCGACTGGTCGGCGGTGTAGGCCTTGTCGTAGTCGGCGTAGGAGTCACCGATGGTGCACCTGCCGTTCTGGACATTGCCGAACGCGTAGTTGATGTGGGTGATCTTCGCCGCGGACCCCGAGGTCACCAGGTTCTTGACGTGGTAGTTGCGTCCGTAGACGCCCCACTCGGCGAAGTAGCCGAGGTTGACCTTGTCGCCGGTGGTGGGCGGCGGGTCGTCACCGCCGGTGGTACGGACCGCGAGTGCGCCGCTGACCGGGCCGGTCTGGTCGGCGGTGTCACGGGCCTGGACGGTGTACGAGTAGTCGGTGCCCGCAGTGAGTCCGGTGTTGGTGTACGTCGTACCGGTGACCGTGGCGACCTTGGCGCCGTCCCGCAGGACGTCATAGTTCTTGATGCCGTGGTCGTCGGTGGCGGCGCTCCAGTTGATCGTGGCCGAGGTGTCGGTCACCGTGCCGGCGGTGGGGGTGCCGGGTGCGGAGGGCGCGTTGTCACCGGGGAGGCTGCCGCCGTCGCAGGAGGCGCCGTTCAACAGGCAGCCGGAGGGGGAGCCCGGGCCGGCGCCGTTGAACCCGAAGCTGACGCTGGCACCGGGTGCGACCGTGCCGTTCCAGCCGGCGTTCTTCGCGGTCCAGTGGTTTCCGGAGCTGGTCACGGTGGCGTCCCAGGCGGAGGTGACCGAGGTGCCGGAGGGGAAGTCCCACTCGATCGTCCAGGAGGAGAGCGAGGTGGTGCCGGTGTTCTTGACCGTCCACTGGCCTTCGAAACCAGTGCCCCAGTCGGTCTTCTTGACATACGTGGCGGTGGCGGAGGTGGCGGCCTCGGCGGGGGTGGCCAGGCCGACCATGACGCCGAGGGGAAGAAGCAGCGCGGTGAAGGCCGCAACCGCCTTTGATCTGCTGGTTCGGCCGCCGGCTGCGAGCCTCCATCGGAGTCTCGGCCGACGTCGGGGGATTTCAGTGCTCAACGGTGCTCCTCGGGTGAGGTCCGGCATTGGGGGGTGGTCCGTGGACTGCGAACCCTGCGCCGCCCTGAGCGTGCCTTGTCATGGTGTACTCAACGCAGTTGTGCTCGGTGAGAGTAGGAAGGTCTGGACCAATCGTCAAGAGGTCTGGACCAAAGAGCGCAGATGAACGGCCGTCAAACCCCGGATTCCCAATTCCTGTACGAGTGCTGACGCTTGGCCCCGCCCGGAACGCCGACGGCCCCCGGGCCGCGGGCAGCGGTCGGGGGCCGTGAGGAGATTCGGGCCGGTATCGGGACGTCCGGGGTCAGCGTTCGCCGCCCGGGACCCACAGCACGTCGCCGATCTCCTTGTTCGCCGTCCGGGCGAGGATGAACAGCAGGTCGGACAGCCGGTTCAGATAGGTGGCGGTCAGCGTGTTCATCACCTCCGCGTGCACCTCCAGCGCCGCCCAGGTCGACCGCTCCGCCCGGCGCACCACCGTGCACGCCTGGTGCAGCAGCGCCGCCCCCGGCGTACCGCCCGGGAGGATGAAGCTCCGCAGCTTCTCCAGGTCCTCCAGGAAGTGGTCGCAGTCGGCCTCCAGCTTGTCGATGTAGGACTGCTCGACCCGCAGCGGCGGGTACTTGGGGTTCTCGGAGACCGGGGTGCACAGGTCGGCGCCCACGTCGAACAGGTCGTTCTGGACCCGTACGAGGACCTTCACGACCTCCTCGGGGAGCCGGCCCAGCGCGATCGCCGTACCGATGGCGGCGTTGGCCTCATTGGCGTCGGCGTACGCCGAGATCCGCAGATCGGTCTTGGCGGTCCGGCTCATGTCGCCGAGGGCGGTGGTGCCCTTGTCGCCGGTACGGGTGTAGATGCGGGTGAGATTGACCATGCGGCCAGCCTAATCAGGCACCGCCCCTCCGGGCGGCACGTGTGCCCACCGTCACGGCCCGCGGACACGCCCCGGTGTGATGTCCGCCATTTGGGACGTGACGCGCATCTCTTCGCATCCCCAGCGCCCCTCACTGGTACTAACCTCCGCCGGAGAGCATGAGCAGATGGAAGATCAATTGAGAATGCACAGGGGTGTGAACGTGGCCAGGAAGCTCGCCGTCATCGGGGCCGGACTCATGGGGTCCGGTATCGCGCAGGTCTCGGCCCGGGCGGGCTGGGACGTCGTGCTGCGTGATGTCACCGACGCGGCACTCACCCGCGGCCGCGACGGCATCAGGAGTTCGTACGACCGGTTCGTGGCGAAGGGCAAGCTGGAGGCGGCCGACGCCGACGCCGCACTGGCCCGTATCACCACGACGACCGACCTGGACGCCGTCGCCGACGCCGATGTCGTCGTCGAGGCCGTTTTCGAGAAGCTCGACGTCAAGCACGAGATCTTCCGGGCGCTCGACAAGATCGTCAGGGAGGACACCGTCCTCGCCTCCAACACCTCCGCCATCCCGATCACCAAGATCGCGGCGGTGACGGAGCACCCGGAGCGCGTCGTCGGGGTGCACTTCTTCTCGCCGGTGCCGATGATGCAGCTCTGCGAACTGGTACGCGGCTACAAGACCAGCGACGAAACCCTCGCCACCGCACGGGAGTTCGCCGAGTCCGTGGGCAAGACGTGCATCGTCGTCAACCGTGACGTCGCGGGCTTCGTCACCACCCGGCTGATCTCGGCGCTGGTCGTCGAGGCCGCCAAGCTGTACGAGACGGGCGTCGCGTCCGCCGAGGACATCGACACCGCCTGCAAGCTCGGCTTCGGGCACGCCATGGGCCCGCTCGCCACCGCCGACCTGACCGGCGTCGACATCCTGCTGCACGCCACGAACAACATCTACACCGAGTCCCAGGACGAGAAGTTCGCCGCCCCCGAGCTGATGCGCCGGATGGTCGACGCAGGTGACATCGGCCGCAAGAGCGGGCAGGGCTTCTACACCTACTGATCATTTCCGGGCCCCGGGCAGCTCGAACCGCTGTCGGCCAGGCGCGGGGTTCCGGGACCGGTGCCGTCCGGTCACCGGAACCGGCCGACCGGTCATCACCCCTCAGGGTGAATCTGGTATCGGTTCGCTTACGGACGGCAACCTCCATGCCACCGCGGTAGTCAGTGGTGGCAGATACAGAAGAAAACCAGACAGACGGACCTTGCTACGGAGCACTGCCGGGGAGCGCATATGTACATCAGGGGCGACCACGCCGAACTGGTCGTCGGTGGCCGCCTCGACGTCCGAAGCGCGGCGGACGCCCGTACGGTCCTGCATTCGGCCGTCGACGAGGGCGTCGGCGATCTGGTGCTGGACCTGACCGAGCTGGATTCCTGGGACGCCACGGGACTGGGCGTCATCATGGGCGTGCACCGGAGGGCGGGCCGGATCGGCCGGCGCCTTGTCCTGCGGGGTGTGCCGCCGCAGATGCAGCGCCTGCTGGTGGCGACCAGGCTGCACCGCATTCTGGCCATCGAGGGCGGAATCGCCGCAGAATCCCTGCCGCGCGTATAGCGCCCGATGGGGCATCCGTCGGCCCAACGCGCACAATCCTCACGAGACCGTGACGTGTGGGGCGGCGCGGCCCCCCGCCGGTGCGGCCGTACTGTGCGAAGGTTTAGGGTTCGGCCGTCCGCCGATTGACCGAACCGTCTGGGGGGCTTGACGATGGACCCGACGAACCGGGGACCGGAAGAGTACGGCCACGATATCGACCGCTTCGGTGAGACCTCGGGCCGGCGGAAGTCCCGCGAGACCGGGGCGCTCGGATTCGGGCTCCAGCCGCAGCAGCAGTCCCGCACGGTACGGCTCGTGTCCGGTGACTTCCTGCTCACGGTCAACCCCGTGGACGGCAGCGAGATCGAGCCCTGCCCCCCGGGGGAGCAGCCCCCCGCACCCGTACGGCACACCGCCGACGCGCGCGCCGACCATGAGCGTGCCGCCGAGCCTCCCGTCCCGCCGGGGCCGCCCGGGCCCCAACTTCCCTTCCTGGAGCGCCAGGAGGAACGCGAACGGCTGGTGCGCCTGCTGGAGCGCGGCCGCTCCGTCCGGCTCACGGGACCGGCCGGCTCCGGGAAGTCCGCCCTGCTGGACGCCGTCGCCGGTGACTGCGCGGACCTGGCGCCCGACGGCGTCGTACGGCTCAGCGGATACAAGCGCACCACCACCGACCTGCTGTACGAGCTGTTCGCCGCCGTGTACGAGGCACCGCTGCACCGCCCGGACCGCGAGGAACTCCTGGAGCTGGTCAAGGGCATCGGGGCCGTGGTCGCCCTGGACGATCTGGAGCTCGGCGGCGCCGCGCTCCAGGAACTGCTCGACGCCACACCCGAATGCGCGTTCCTGCTCGCCGCCACGCCCGACGCGGCGGCGCCCACCGCGGAATCGCACCTCGAAGAGGCCGAGGTCACCGGGCTCGGCCGCGGCGCCTCGATCGAGCTGCTGGAACAGGTCGTCGAGCGTCCGCTCACCGACGAGGAGGCCAACTGGGCCGGCGACCTCTGGTTCGAGTCCCAGGGCCTGCCCCTGCGCTTCGTCCAGGCGGGCGCCCTGCTGCGCCAGCGCGACGGTCTGCGCGCGGCGTCCCATGAGCACGACGAGCCCGACTACGACGAGGACGACCCGGCCGACGCGCCCTTCGGGCACATGGAGGCCCGCGAGATACCCCTGCCCAGCATCGGCGAGGGCGCGGCGCCGGCCGTACTGCTCGCATCCCGGCTGACCGAAGCCGCGCGCGACACGCTGCGGTTCGCTGTCGCGCTCGGTGGCGAGGTGCCGCACCAGGCGCATCTGCCCGCCCTGGTGGGGGACACCCACGCCGACGCGGCCCTGGGCGAACTGGCCGGCTGCGGCCTGCTCTCCCCGGCGGGAGCGCGCTACCGGCTCGCCGCGGGCGTGCTCGCCCAACTGGAGGCCGGCGGTTACGCGGAGGATGCCACCGGCCGCGCAAG